>DAWL01000064.1 GCA_002505935.1 Euryarchaeota archaeon UBA226
CTCTCAAGGATGATGAATGGAATAACAAGATTCTGGAATTCCTCGCAGAGGGTCGATTGGAAGATGTAGCACAATTATCGCGCAACATACATTCTCAAATCAGAGTGCAAAAGGTAGTTTCCTTCAAACCGATGTGGTGGCTCTCTGCGATGAATGGGCAGCACAACAATTTCTCAGGCAGGGTACTGGCTTACGAGGCATTGCATGGTGCTGGTGGAGCAGTGGTCATGCTCGAGCCTAGCGAAGGTAGTATCGGAAACAAGGAATACGATGAAGATGATGTCGAGTACTACAGTGGAGATCGAAGTGTTTTGGCCAACGTTTTGGCTGAAACTTTGGCTGAAGAAGTCAATGAAGACATCCAAGAAGACAAAGATGTCGAAGAAATCGAAGACTCACTACTGAAGACTCTGGCTAAAGCAGAGCAGGCGCAATCAGGGCCGGAATTGTGGCAACCTACCGAAGGAGAAGGGCAACATAGCAGCGACAAAGCTCCACTACCGGTTGGCCCATATCCACATGCCCGAAGAGTTGGCAATCTGTTGTATCTGTCAGGGGTTGGGCCTAGACAAGTTACAGACAATAGCATCCCAGGGGGACCAATCAAAGATGAGGATGGACAAGCATTGGATTATGACATTAAGGCTCAGACAAGGGCTTGCATCGAGAATGTAAAAGCGATTCTTGAAGCCTCAGGTTCGAATCTTAGTAAAGTCCTCGACGTCACATCCTTCCTAGTAGATATGGATCGTGATTTCAAGGGATACAATGAGGTATACGGTGAATATTTCAGTCAGATAGGAGCGACTAGAACAACCCTCGCTGTTAGAGCATTACCAACCCCTATCGCTGTAGAATTGAAGGTTATCGCAACCTTGGAATAGCGTTGCTTCGGCTGTTTCTGTACATTAGAAGGGCAAAGCATCATCAAGTGATTCTAAGGCCAGCAAAACAGGCTCGACCGTAGGGTGTGATGAATTGTCAAAAACCAACCCGCTGTTGTTCAATGTCATTCGAGATGCAATCCGTAGAATAGAGAAAGGATTTGAGGACGCTACCAAAGTTTTCACTGGCAAGTTAGAACGCAGCGTTGGGCTTGTGGGAGTGGTCATCATTTCACTGTCAGCCATGCTCGGACCTGGAGTCTTCGTTCTACCTGCACTCGCTACTGAAATCATGGGAAGTGGAATCTGGCTAGCATTCCTACTTGCCGCTATTGTAGTACTTCCAGGGGCATTGTCCAAATCGGAACTGGCCTCTGCAATGCCGGCATCCGGTGGAACCTATACTTACATCGAAAAGACATACGGACCAGTTGCGGGTTCTATTGCCGGCCTTGGATTATGGTCATCATTATTGCTGAAATCCGCTTTTGCATTGATTGGATTTGGTGCCTATTTTGCAGTACTTACAGCAGCATTAGATATCGACCTTAGTATCAAAACCACAGCACTAGCGCTGCTAGCAATTATCACACTGATAAATATCCTCGGAATGAAGAAGGTCAAGGCAATTCAAGCACCAATAATTGTAGTTAGCATTGTTCTACTCATCGTTCTATGTATCATGTCTTTCTTCTCTGGTAAAGCGGATATGGCCAGACCTGCAAATGCTAATGCATTCTCTACGGGAACAATCGGATTGCTTGAAACTACAGCCTTCGTCTTCGTTGCCTACACAGGAGTAACCAAAGTTGCAGCAATAGGTGAAGAAGTCAAAAATCCCGGCAAGAATCTACCGCGTGGGATGTTGATATCATTGGCCATTGCCACACTGCTCTATACAGTAGTATCCTATTGCATGATGGCTACCGTTTCGCCAGAGGATCTGAAAGGAAGAGAGGACCCCATCTATGTTTTCGCAAAGGCGATCGGTGGTTCGAAACTAGCCCTGTTCACGGCACTAATCGCCGTCGTTACTATGGTATCAGGGGCATTAGCGGGGTTGTTAGGAGCGTCTAGATTTCCATTTGGGATGGCACGTGACAATCTATTACCAGAGTCGCTGGAAAATGTTCACCCGCGTTTTGAAACCCCTCATGTTGCAATCATGATAACCTCGATAGCAATGGCATTCACCATACTATACCTACCTGTTGAAGACATCGCCAAACTAGCATCAGGGTTCAAAATCATGGTTTTCATCGCCGTACATTCCTGCGTTCTTGTATTACGAAGAGCCAACACATCACACCAATGGTATCGACCAGAGTATCGTAGCCCAATGGCCCCTTGGGTACAGTGGTTCGGCATAATTTCTGGATTGGTCCTAATCTACCTAATGGGATACAAAGCAATCATTGGAGGTGCTGCAGCCATCGTACTTGGATTCGCTCTATGGCTATCTTATGGAAGGAAGCACGCGGTTGAAAGAGAGACTCCGTGGAATACCGTCACTAAATTGATGCGGAATCCCGACCATGTAGAGCATGCTCGTAGAGAAGCAGTCTTCCATGCTTGCGACCTTGGAGGAAAGAACCACCTTAACGTCAGGCAATTCATCAGAGCGATGGAATCATTAGGATTCGAACTGAATCATGATGAGATTCGTACTACTTTCCACGTGGCTGATGAGAACGCTGACGGAGTCATAGACATCGATGAATTCCTTGCTTTTATTGAAGGGGAGATAGGCAAAGAAGCCGAAGAATGAGGGCTGGCCTGTCTTGCGAGGCATTCAAACGACAGTGTCAATTCAGACAACCGGAGTGGTAGCATGTCGGTAGCAGGAAAGGCTCGCAAAGTTACTACCAATACCTTGCAGGAAATGAAGCGAGAAGGTGAACCAATCAC
>DAWL01000181.1:0-382 GCA_002505935.1 Euryarchaeota archaeon UBA226
CAACATCTGGCAAAGGGCGCATAATGTACGTTATGCGCCCTCCCGTCCCTCGATTATACCGACATCTTCGGAATCCACCTCAAAAATACCCACAAGAGGTGGACCTTCGATTACAGATTCAAGACCTCCATCAGATTGATCGAGGGAAGATACCTGTTTGAGGGCAACACTGATCGCATCTTCCGAACTATACAGTGCTTGCAGAAGGAATGTGCCTTTTCCAACACTAGTCTCGCCCACCCAAGAAAGAAGGCAACCTTCTGAATTACGTCTTATGGCACTTCTAGCTTTGAGGAGACGGCGAAGTCTTGCTTCATATCCAGGCCGTGCAGAAAGTACCGCTGTCTCCATCCACATAGTTCCACCTTGAAATACAAATAAT
>DAWL01000181.1:756-4830 GCA_002505935.1 Euryarchaeota archaeon UBA226
TTTTTCAATGAGAAGTTACCACGCCGCCCCTGAGAGTTACCGCAAAGGGAGAATTGCTAGGTTGTTGACACCATGATTCCCAAAATGGAGAATCTAGAATGTTGATATCAGCAGCGCCTCCAACTTTAATCATGCCATGGTCCAATCCATCCTCGTGCATCGTGACCTGAGCTGGGTTTCTTGAGACAGCGACCAAACTAGCCAGTGGATCTACTCCCATTCTCTGGGTCAATAGACTTCCAACGAAAGGTAATGACAATATTCTACAATTCGGATTGAAATCGGTCGCTGCTGCCCAAGCATAGCCGTTTTCAATACACTCTGATGCAGGGGGGTAATGTGTCTCACCCATAGAGTAAGGCGTACCTGGTAAGAAGCACTGCAGTGTGTTCGCAGCATCAGCCTTTGATCTTGCATCATCACTACTCCAGTGAGCATGATCGCCAGATTGTGAGTTCAATTCTGCTGCTAGAGACAAACCGCCTGCATCTGTGAACTCATCTACATGGAGCCGTATGTCCATTCCTCCGGCCTTTGCAGCTTTGCAGATTTCTTCTGTTTCTTCCAAAGTGAACCACCCTGGTTCGCAAAAAACGTCCGCACTTCTAGCGAGTCCTGAATCCAACACCTTAGGTAACTGTTCAGATAGAATCTGCTCAACATAATCTTCCCTCTTCATTCCTGGAGGGGCTGCATGTGCTCCTAGCCATGTAGAATCTATCGAAACTCCCTGAAGCTCCTCAGCAGCGCGTAGAAGTCTCAATTCACACTCTGTATCCAAACCATATCCGCTCTTCACCTCCATAGCCGTAGTTCCATTCAATAAAGCAGTGTGAATTCTAGCCAAGCCAATTGACACCAAATTATCCAATGTTAATCCCCTAGTTTCCTCGACAGTATGTGCAATTCCACCTCCTTTCTGGGCAATCTCGTGATAGGAAAGGCCCTGTTGTCTCCATCGTGCCTCTCTCGAACGATCGCCACCCCACATCAAATGAGTATGAGCATCGACTAATCCAGGAACAACTGCGCGCCCACCTACTTCCAGCAGTTCAATTCCATCAAGTTCTTGAGGGCTCAAATCACGTCCTTTTTGTCCGCCGAGGTATTCCTCGCGCAACTCATCCGAGTCTTCAATTGCTGAAATTTTGCCATTCTCAATCAAAATTCCTTTGCCGGAATCAGTGATTAAGTTCTCTTCATCCAACATCTCTTGTCCCCGCAAGAAACCTGAACCATGCGACAAATGTGCCAAGGGACCAATGTCCAACATCAGGCTCCGCATGTATGTCGCATAAGGGCACGGTTCAAATGGCCTGCCCCTAACGCAGGGGTGATAACATGGGTAAGGAGGTAGTACTAGGAATCGAATCAACGGCCCATACTTTCTCTTTTGGTATAGTTGATTCATCAGGCGCCCCGGGCCCCTCCTGTTCCGCATTTCTACGTCCTAAAGAAGGGGGTATTCACCCACGAGAAGCAGCAGACCATCATGCAGAAAATTCACCAATCATCCTAAATGATTGGTTGGAGAACAACGAACTTGAGCCTGGAGATATCGGCGCTATCGCTTATTCACAGGGCCCAGGACTAGCCCCCTGCCTAAGGGTTGGTGCATCGGTTGCAAGAGCTCTTTCAACTCGCTTAGACATACCATTAGTGGGTGTAAATCACTGTGTAGCCCATATCGAAATAGGTAGAGAAAGATGTGGTTGCGATGACCCTGTTTTACTCTATGTTTCAGGAGGTAATACTCAAGTTATTGCGCGCCTAGGTAATCGCTATCGAGTATTGGGTGAAACTCTAGACATCGGTATTGGTAACATGCTCGATAAATTTGCCAGAGATAATGGCATGCCGTTTCCCGGCGGACCCAAGATTGAGGCCAAAGCCAAGGAATGGTTGCAAGAGAACCCTGATGCATCGCTAGAAGGTCTAGAGTTGCCTTATGCAGTACACGGAATGGATTTGACATTCTCGGGACTGTTAACCGCCGCCAAAGGCTTAGTCGATAGAGGAGCCCCTCTTGGTGCAGTTTGCTGGTCTCTGCAAGAACATGCTTTTGCTGCATGTATCGAAGTAGCCGAACGCGCACTTGCTCACACTGGCAAAAAAGAAATCTTGCTCGGAGGGGGAGTGGCATGCAACCAGAGATTATGCGAAATGTCATCTATCATGGCAAGTGAAAGAGGATGTAGTTCACATGTTCCTGAGAAGATGTATTGCGTGGATAATGGAAGCATGATTGCGCGACTTGGATGGATGCAATTGAACCATGCAGGTCCAACCTCACTAGAAAATAGTGCAGTTGACCAATTACTGCGTACAGATCAGACCGATATCTGTTGGCCCTAAAGAGCATTCACTGGGCAAAGCGTTAACATAGGTGGGTTGGACCGTTCGACGAGGTTGATTTTCACTTGCGACGCAGAGACGAGGACCCTGTCAATCCCTTCGCACAAGGTTCTTCGCGTTCAAACCGCAAACCTGCCGGTCAAAAGAAGACTACAAAACAGCCTGTCAAACGCAGGCCTTCTCCGACCAAACCAGCCAATGATAGCAGGGCTGAACTGGAAAAGAAGAGGAAGGAAGCGCTTAATCGGATGAAAGGTAAGCAGGCTGGAAACGCCAGTGGACCTGCAAAAGCAGGCGGTGGAGAAAGAAGCGCCCAGACAAAGAATGTTCTTCCTGAAAAGACAGAGATCAAGCAAGAAACAAGAGAGGACCGCTTGGCTGATCTAGAACGAAAAAAGAGAACTATGGAAGGAGACCTCTCTGTAAAACCAGCCTTGACTGGAAATTTGCACGAGTCAGGAAAAACACCTTCTGAAGAAGCAATAGCCTCAGTATTGCCCCCCGCAGAGCCAGTAAACATCTTCGCTCCAAAGGCGGCCCGTAAATCAAAAAGTCTCAAACCTGGAGAAGGCGGGCGCCCTAGGCGCAGAGGTGCTAGAGAAAAGAAGGGAGGAGGACGTCAACCTCAGGTGAAGAAACTTGATCGTAGGAAGTACCTCGAATACAAGTATGAAGTCAGGGAATTGTTAGACAATCCTGCGATACCTGAAGAAAATCGATCGAATATTCTTGGTCAGATATGGGCCAAAGGAGAACGAACAGGAATTGATGACGCTATTCAATTCATCAATACCAAGGTGTCTGAATTAATATTACCAGAAGAAGTGGCTGAGAAACTTCGAGAATTAGTGAAAGGATATACAACCCGAAGATAGGTGAAAGATATGACAGATGAAAATAAAATAGTGAAAAATTGTGTAGCTTCGGTACACTATACTGGAACTCTAGAAGATGATGAAGTATTCGACAGCAGTGAAGGAAGAGACCCTTTGACTTTCTTAGTTGGACATAGACAAATGATTCCTGGATTTGAAGAGGAGATGATGGGAGCCGCGGTTGGCGAACGCCGCGTGTTCACCCTTGAGCCAGATAGAGCGTATGGACAGCGAGAAGAGGAAGGCGTAGTGCAGATACCTAAAGAACAATTTGAGGGCATGGAGATCGAAGTCGGGATGACACTAGTGGCTGAAATGGGTGGAGGACCTGCTCCCTTCAATATCGTTGAAATGAATGATGATACCGTAACTGCTGATTTTAACCACAAACTTGCTGGGAAGACATTGACATTCTCAGTAGAAGTAGTGGAAGTCAGAATGGCAACGGATGAAGAAATCGCTCACGGACACGTTCACGGCCCGGGCGAGCATCACCACTGATGATGCGGAAGTCTTGAGCATCGAGTCCTTATCGGCTCTTCATGCAAGGTGGGCGTAAGCAGGGTTCAGGCTCTTTGCGCAAACAGTATTGGCGCACTCTGAGTGGTATTCCGATACCAAGTATTTCAGGACCTGAAACAGGTGTTCCTGAGGCCATTGGGCAGCCAGGCAGCCCACCTTATACTCGAGGAATACATGCTACCATGTATCGTAGCCGTTTGTGGACAATGCGCCAATACGCAGGCTTCTCTTCTGCCTCAAGAACCAATGAACGATTCAAAGCATTACTCGATAGAGGACAAAAGGGGCTATCTGTAGCATTCGATTTACCAACTCAATTGGG
>DAWL01000092.1:0-236 GCA_002505935.1 Euryarchaeota archaeon UBA226
AAATGGGCATTTAGAGCGGCAACTGCATGGATTATCTTCAAGTCTATCCTTGAATCATTTATCGCATTGAATGTTCAATACATGATGGATGATATATTCAGTCACTTCCCAGAAGGAACACCACTTCCACCAACGTGGGTATACTCTCTTTCGGGAATTTTCCAAATCATTTGTTGTAACCTGACAATGTTGGGAGTTGTCGTGGTCTGTTCAATGAAAACCACGGAAGATGAAGT
>DAWL01000092.1:605-1809 GCA_002505935.1 Euryarchaeota archaeon UBA226
CTAATGGCGCTACCATGCAGCCAGATGCCGCAGCAGCACAGCCCCAGCAAATACAGGTATTGATGTCGAATACTGAGACGATTCCTGGTAGAACAATCGCCCAATCACTCGGCGTAGTAACCGGCTCAACGGTACGAGCCAAGCATATCGGTAAGGATATCTTGGCTGGATTGAAGAACATAGTCGGTGGAGAATTATCAGGCTATACCGAATTGTTGCAGGAGGCGAGAGCACAGGCCCTACAAAGAATGGTGACCGATGCTGTCAAACGCGGTGCTAATGCCGTGGTAAACGTGCGCTTCGCGACCTCCAGCGTAGCAGGTGGCGCAGCAGAATTGTTCGCTTATGGAACTGCAGTTGTCCTACAATGAGGTGAGTTAATGGATGAAGAAACATGGGGATTGATTTGGATATTCATCCCCATATTGTTGACATTTGGTCCATTCCTGTTCAGTTGGATTTTCGGCAATTGGCATCAAAAGAAGAAGCAAAAACAACTGGTTGAAAGAGAAGCAGCATTTGGGAAAGATCCACTTAGCACTTTGCGAAACCCTACTGGAGAAGTAAAACAATCCACATTATTGGTCTCCAACATAACCATGTCAGTTAGTTGGTGGCAGGGATTGATTGGAGGAATCCACTCAATTTTCGGCGGCACCATAACCACATGGGACAAAGTTCTCGCATGGGGTAGGCAAGAAGCAATGCAGAGACTACGAGAAAACTGTAGGAATTCTGGCTTCGACGAAATTATCAACCTGCGCTTGGAGACAGCCGAAATTGCAGGTTCCAAAGGCAAAACCAAGGCTCTAGAAATCGTTGCTTATGGAACAGCTGTCAAGTTTTAGTCGGAAACAGTTCTTCTGTTCAACATAACCTCTTCGATCTTGTCGATATCCTCTAGGCGCTTGAGGCCAATCATCTCCTCAGGCATGCTACACACCACTCCATCTACCCCAACCCCATTGGCTAAGCACGACCTGACCATTTCATTGGGATAACCGAGTTCACCAGATGATGTATCGTACTTACCTGTTTGAGGATTCCATTTCTCTTTGCACAATGGCACAAGAATCTCCTGTAAGGCCTTCTTGCTAGCCCAATATGCTCCTACATTGGCCTCGCCAACCTCCGGCTTTTCAGCCCCTTCAAGATGAGTCTCTACCGAATTGCTGACCTTGCCATCCGCATCTCTGAGCAAGGG
>DAWL01000092.1:2167-4513 GCA_002505935.1 Euryarchaeota archaeon UBA226
TATGATGAACAAGAGAATCCATGATACTGGAATCAGTTACCAAGGGTTGAGTCCCAAAGGAGACGTAGAGATGTTGATAATCATCGGGAAGATGTTCCATCGCTTGGTAAACTGCATCTCCAGTTCCCAAGGCAGCAGGTTGGACTACAACCTTGCAATCTCTTCCTTCAAGGGCTGATTCATACTCCTGCAAACGTTCGGGAGGGACAACGACGAGAATCGGAGTGAAGTCTATTTCATGGGCAAGTAATTGATCTAACACATGGAACAAAGAAGGTTTACCCAAAATAGGCATCAATGGCTTGTGCACATCCACACCTTGCTCTGCAAGACGGCTACCCTTTCCTCCGCACAACAACATGGCGGCACAATTCGAAAACTCAAACACTGAAACTTCCCCCATCGCATAGGGCTAGGAGAAAGAAGCCCTTGAATGAAATGGAATCCAACTAGCGATGTGGCTCCTATAATCGGTGGACGGAAACCGTTGAAAACTCCTTGAGGCGCCCAGCCAACATGACCTTCAGGCGTCCGGTCGCTCTGATGTTGTTCTCGCTGCTCTTAGCATCGCCAATTTCCGGTTGTCTTGGAGCCGAAGAAGAGATTCAAGAAGAGGAGGTTGAATTCCTACTACTTGCTGATGAAATGCGACGCGGTGAATTCCATGATTTCATCATTTCAGGAGAAACAAAACTTACAGTTCCACCTACAGTTCTTCTATTCATTGAAGAAAAATTGCAGGTTTCCGGTACCATCCAAGCCGAAGGCGAGGACCTGCAGGGTAGTTTACTGATTCCACCTACAACGATGAATTTCAGTCTAGAATTGAATTCACAGATTTTGGACTATGAAACCGTAGAAGGTACGCCTATTGTTTCCGGTAAAGAATGGTTTGAGAAAATGGAGTTCATAACTAGCGTATGTAGCGACTCCAGCGCCTGCGGCGGTTACGTTAATCGGTGGATGGGTAGCCCAAATCCAAACTTTGAGAGAGCCGCTTCTTACTTCCAAGGACATTTTGAAGGGCTCGGATACGAGACGCACCTTATGCGAGTTAGTGACCATCTAAATCCAACTCAACCCGAATCTCTGAATGTCATAGCATGGAAGAGGGGTATCAGAGATGATTGCGTACAGGGCATGGGTAGCCACATGGATATCGCCCCCCCCGGTGGCCCTCCAGGGGGAGGAACCTACGAAGGCGCATACGACAATACTGCAGGAACTGTCTCAATGATGCTCTTCGCTAGAGCATTGGTAGATATTGAATTGGAATGCGATACTTTCCTTGGACTGTGGTCAAGCGAAGAAGAGGGGCTGCGTGGTTCCAACGCATTTGCCAACAACGACTGTTCGTACTGTCTGCCGACCGACAAGGAATTGAGGTTCTACATCAACATGGACATGATGGGAATTTCTTGGCCTGCATACAAAGAGAATGGTGACCCCTTCCCCTATCATGCTTGGAGCGGGCCTGATAATGATCCAGAGGTTGTAGAGCAAGCGATAACTGCGGTCATGGATACTGTACATTTCGATATCTTACAGGCCCCTCGAAACCTGACTGCGGATAACGGATATGGAGCGGGATGCGATCAGCACTGGGATGAACACTCTAGTCTGACCCTCGATGTACACGAGGACACTTTCGGACGTTCGGACCACGTCACCTTCCGCAATAAGGGAGCGCAGACCATCTTTCACCTAGGTGCCTATGACGAGGATTACTCTGCATACCACAGTCCTACCGATACTCTCGACAATATGGTCGAAGTGGTTGGGGGACAAGAGAACCTTGAGAACAGTCTGGAATTCGTCATGTGGGCCGCTTTCATCGAATTACTCATCGCTGATAGGACTCCAGAAGTTCGCAACGTAGGATGAGAGCCCTCGCGACTTCACTCTATCCAGTTGACTTGACCGCTGTCAACATCATAGATTGCACCGAACACATTGATTCCATCCCTGATTAAAGGATTGTTCTGAAGAGATGAAACATCATTTCGCAGTTTGCCCTCTGCATCATCAATCATGCGCGGTTGGAAATCAGAGAAATCTTTGTTCGTGAGTTCAGATAGTCTCTGCTGAACGGTAGCGAGAGGCATGCTTGCCATAGCACACCTCGTGTGAGGCATCACGATGATACTGTGGCAATTCAACAGATGACTGGCAAGAACGATATCCTTCTCAACCTCGGGATTCAACTGTCCTCCGGCATTTCTAATGACCTTGACATCACCTAATGCCAAACCAAAAATCTCATGTGGCACTATTCTAGAATCCATACAAGTAAGAATCAACAAACCTTTTCTTGCTTGCCCTGGAACATCCTTTCCTTGGAATTCA
>DAWL01000157.1:0-1754 GCA_002505935.1 Euryarchaeota archaeon UBA226
ACATAATCGCCACCCGTACTGTGCGCCGTCGCAATGGCAACGATGCCTTCGCCCCAGGCTTGCTGTGCGTCTTCTACATCGCCTAAGGTAACCATTTGACCATCCTAGTCGGAAATTATCGGTAGCCGATACAAAATCTTTCTCAATTGATTACATTGAGTAGACCGTCATGACCTACGGCGTTTCCTACTACCGTGCAAATGGTACACTACTTTTGATCGATTTTTGGAATCGGGTTGAGATTTTGCAGAATATGAACGGCTAATTCCCTCCTTTCTCGAAATTTTCTCATCGACAATGGGTTTTGGATAGTCAACACCAATCATACAACCATATTTCTTCTGTTCATCTTGACTCATCAACCATGGTTCGTGGATATGTGATGTCGGAACATGACTCAATTCATCCACCCATTCTCTGATGAAGTGGCCTTCAGGATCTTGATCTCGAGATTGCTTTGAGATTGAGTATGCGCGAACAGAATTGATTCCAGTGACACCAGATTGCATCTGGACTTGTGACCAATGGATTCCGGGCTCATAGTCTAAGAATAATCGAGCTAAATGAAGACCCGTCAATTGCCAAGGCAACCAAAGTGTGTATGAGGCAACTGACTGAAGCATCGCCCTCATTCTGAAATTGATCCAACCTGTAGCACTCAATGAACGCATACAGGCATCAAAAAATGGCCACCCTGTATTGCCTTGAGCCCAGGCACGAAACTTTGCTCCATCTATTGTTCGGGCCATATGTTTGTCAATCTCAGGATTCATGGCTAAGTGATCCAAAGTGACCTCAGCCTCAAGTCGTTGAATGAAATGACAATGCCATGCCAAACGACTCCTGAATGAACTCAAACTACCTGTCCAACCCAAATTCTGCTTTGATCTGGGATTTCTCTGGACGATTCGTGCCTTTCGATTGCTGTAGTCAAGAATCTGACGAATGCTGATGCATCCGATACTAATGTATGGAGAAAGACGTGAGCATGCAGTCTGAGCTGAGATTGGGCTAGACATTCCTTTCCTGTATGTTCTTCCTCGCTCTTCAAGGAAGGATTGCAAGACCTCAATCGCTGCTGATTCTCCAGGGTTTGGGCGGTGAGCTAAGGGACGAGCAATCATACCCAATTCAGTTATTGTTGGAATATGGTCTGAATTGAGCCCATCAGGAGCAACAATCTGAGTAATTGGTTCGATCACAGATACTTCCATTCGCGAATCACGCTGGCGTTTCCAATTGTCTCTAGATTTCAATCTGCGAATCACACCATTCGTTGGGGATTCAGAAAATTTGACACCCTGTGATTCACACCATTTGGCAACTGCCTTGTCACGATCCCAAGACCATTGTAGGCCAGTTTCTTCGTTTCCGTAGATTGCTGCAATCTTGTGTGTATGGTGAATTTCCTCAATCTTCTCGATAATATCTCCGTAACTGAACAGCAATACTCCGCCGATGGATTCGATGTCAGACTTCAATGTCCTTAGACAATCAAGTTCCCACTCAATATGGATTGGATCAACATCTTGTCTGCGGACTCTAGCAGAATCTAAATTGAACAAGCAAATGATTGGCTTACCGCGACTTTTGGCAAGTGTCAGGGCGGGGTTGTCGGAGAGGCGTAAGTCTCTCCTAAACCAGACAAGTGAAACGGACACTATCGCCCTTAATCAACGGGAGTAATAAATAATGTTTGAATCCACAAACGTTGTACTCAAGCCATTTTCGAATGGTGGACGCTGGGGGATTTG
>DAWL01000157.1:2049-2765 GCA_002505935.1 Euryarchaeota archaeon UBA226
TGGTGGACGCTGGGGGATTTGAACCCCCGGCCTTCTGGTTGCAAACCAGACGATCTTCCAGCTGATCTAAGCGCCCTTATCTTGCCGGAATCGCCTTTGCTTCTTCAGTTCGACGGTGCTTCACCCAACTGAGATAGAAGTGTCTCAAGGATTCGAAGCAAGCCTCGAAGCGTAACTTCTGAGACACCGACGACCTTGCAGACTTCGGCTTGCGTGCGCGGATGTCCACGGTTTTGAGCCGCCTTGTATAGCATTACACCGGCAACACCAGCTGGCTTCTTGCCTTGCCACTCCATGGATTGGCCAACACGATCCCAAAGGTAGTTGGCCTCACCGAGAACAGGTGCGGGCAAACCAAGGTCACTGTGGAACTTGTCCAGGTACTCTGCGGGTCCACTGACGTGATGCGCATTGAGTCTGCGGGCCACCAATCGAATGGTTCGCTTCAGTTCCTTTTCTCCCATGCCTTGTTCGTCAATCATGTCAAAGTTCTCTGCGATTTCCTCAATCTTGCGAGGTAGTTTCGCCTGTCGTGCTGCAAGATAGACGCATGCAGCCGCTACACCGCGAATACTGCGGCCCGTGACAATGCCTTGCTCGGCCGCGTGTCGGTACAGACGTGCAGCCTCCTCGACCAAAGCAGGAGGCAAGTTGCCACGGTCTCGAATGAATTGCATGGCCTTGGTCAGGTTACGCGCGCGCGAGGAACGAGTTTT
>DAWL01000158.1:0-2511 GCA_002505935.1 Euryarchaeota archaeon UBA226
CAGGTTGGCCTTTCTGTTCCCATCAAAGACCCCTATCGCTGGTTTGCTTTGAATAGTGGATACGGCGGCCAATTATTCGATTCAGAGGGCAACCCTAGTTTGGATTCCAATGGCTCTTCTGAGGCCTTAGAATTCTGGTTGGATCTTGAACTTGAACATGAAATCGTCCCTACTGGAACCAATATTGAGACTATGAAGAATCATTTCATCGAAGGCAGGGCTGCTATGATTATCGATGGCCCTTGGCAATGGCCGACCTATGAGAAGGCAAAGATGGATTTGGGACAGACACTATTACCGATAGTTTCTGAAACAGGATTACGAATGTCACCGATGGTTGGTTTCAAGGGTTGGTCGGTTTCTAAGCAAAGCCCACACAAAGAGGCGTCAGTGAGTCTTGCTCTATTCCTTTCTAGTGAAATAGTACAGAAAGAGGCTGCCGTGGATACTCGTACCATGCCGGTCTCAGAATCATTGTATGATGATGCCGAGTTGCTTGAAGATACGGTATTAGCAGGATTCATCGAGCAGGCAAAGCATGGTTTTCCTGCACCAACTAGCAGGGCAATGACCAAGATTTACTCGCATCTTCCTACGGCGATTGAGAATGCCTATCTTGAAACAAAGACTCCTGCACAGGCTTTGAGTGAAGCGAATGCAGCATTGATTGAGGAGTTGGAGTCATGAGGTTCCTCGTTTTTGCGGGCGTGATTTTGCTACTCATGGTTCCGATTTCTGCTGCACAAGATTTCAGCCTTGATCACGACCCAAATGCAGGGGGATTCAAACGCGTCAGATTGACAATAGAATTCGTTTCCGTTCCAGATGAAGGACAACTCACTATCATTGTAGATGGGCAGGACCATTCGCGTATTTTCCTCAGCGATGAATACAACGAATCATTGCAACAACCATTAGCAGGTGAGTGGTATGATGATTGCTGGACATCAAATGATTCGGGGGATACTTGGGTACCGATATACAGAGATGATCGAGGGCTGCCATGGGCGATTTTCACTTCGGATGACAAGGCTGCTATACGTTGTGATTTGACAGGATTTGCAGTAGATGAAGAAGTTCCATTGACGGTTATTATGAATGGTACAGAATCGTTTGAGCATACAATTACCGTCGTATCAAGTACGCAGGATGTACTTCCAGAACCTCCAAGCAGTGCCCCGATATTCTATGCCATTGGAAGCATAGTTCTCTCTTTGCTCGCTTTGTTCTCTTGGCTGCGCTGGAAAGATAGAGACCGCAGTCACCGTCATGGATTACTATTCGTTCTGCCAGCAGTTCTCGCTCTTGCGGTTCTGAGTTTCTATCCTGTAGCCTATGGAATGGTGCTTTCATTCACCGATGCAAAAGAAGAAGCTCTTGGTGATGAGGAGTTCAATGGAATTGACAACTTCGTTGAGGTATTCACTTCTGAAGGATTCCTCAGAGTCATGGTGTTCACTTTGGTTTGGACTGTACTCAATGTTTTCTTCCACGTAGGTTTAGGGGGAGCTTTGGCCTTACTTCTCAATCAAAAGATAAGAGGCAAGATGATGTATCGTACCATGTTACTGCTCCCTTGGGCTATTCCTTCGTACATCTCCGTCTTGGTATGGAAAGGAATGTTTCATCCAGAAGGACTTGTCAATTGGTTCCTTGGCACTGAAACGGATTTCTTTTCTGGTGTCACTGAAGCACAGACCATGGTAATACTGGTCAATATCTGGTTAGGTGTTCCTTTTATGATGATGAGTATCAGTGGAGCCCTACAGTCAATTCCTGAAGATCTACATGAGGCAGCAGAGGTAGAAGGGGTTGGAGAATGGTCTAGGCTTCGTCACATTACCTTGCCTTTACTCAAACCAACCGTAATGCCATTGGCTTTGATGGGTTTCATTTGGACATTCAACATGTTCAATGTCATTTACCTGCTTACTGCAGGTGGACCTAACCTATGGACTGGACCAGGTGGCACAGATATTCTCATCACTTACGTTTTCGATCTCGTCTATGAAGACGGGGCTTTGGGATTGGCTGCTGCTTGGTCGTTCGTTATATTCCTCATACTGATGGCCTTCAGTTGGTCATTCGTCAAGGGTTCCAATGCTACGGAGGCGGCAACATGAGTGGAGATTTGGCCAGCAAATGGTATGTTCCATTTGAATTGGAAGTGCTTCGTAAGTCAGCACTTTTGGTATCGGTGTGCAGTCTTCCCATGCTTTGGGTCATGTACCTCAGAGATGCAGGTTTGGCATTGGCATTTCTTGGATTGTTGGCAGGCGTGGCCTCGATTTACACCCTTAATCGGGAGAATAGAGATTTGATGATGTCTTCATCTGCCTTGCAGTTATTGATTGGTGCACTAACCCTCTATCAGGCCTTAGAGTTCGGCGTTGCCGCAGTCGACATATGGTACTCCACAATCCTGTTGTGCAGTGGCGGATTTGGCCTATTCAGTCTTTCATCGCAGCGTTTGTCTAGTTGGTTAAATTCAACTTTGTCCACTGATGATGC
>DAWL01000158.1:2892-3705 GCA_002505935.1 Euryarchaeota archaeon UBA226
CTTCATTTCGTTTTCATCGTCTTGGTCCCAATAATCTGGATGATCGATGTTGCTCTTTCACCCGGTCAATCAGCATCGAGTGGAATGGATATCTCTTCGTGGACCCTGAACCATTTTGCTTCGGTTCTAAACAAGAGTGACTTCTGGACGTGGGTTGGAAATTCTGTGGCGATATCTATTGGAACTACTCTGTTGGGATTGATGCTCGCAATTCCTGCTGGTTATGCATTCTCACGGCACCGTTTCACCGGACATGGAGCCATGATGTTCAGCCTACTTCTGGTGCAGATGTTCCCTGGCGTAATTATCCTAGTTCCTTACTTCATGGTCATGAAATCCTTGGGGTTACTGAATACCTGGCTAGGATTGATTCTTGCCTATTCAGTCACCGCTTTGCCGTTCTGTGTTTGGATGTTGAAGGGTTGGTTCGATACTGTTCCAGTCGACCTTGAGGAAGCTGCAGCACTCGATGGTTGTGGACAGTTTGGAATATTCTGGCGAATCATTCTACCTCTTTCATTGCCTGCAATCGCAGTAACTGCATTATTCTCTTTCCTTGCAGCATGGAACGAATTCTTGCTTGCTTTGATGTTCAATCAGAGTCCTGATATGTACACCTTACCGGTAGGTTTGGCATTCAGTATTACTCAGGCTCAGAAATGGGGAGATTTTGCAGCCATGTCGTTGTTGGTATCTCTTCCTGTAGTCATCCTTTTCATCATCTTCCAGAAGTCGCTGATTCAGGGACTATCATCTGGTGGAGTGAAAGGTTGAATGAGGTGATGCAATGGTTTCGGTGAAGTTTCAAGGAAT
>DAWL01000185.1 GCA_002505935.1 Euryarchaeota archaeon UBA226
CCTTGCCATTCCTCATAATCCCAGAATCCGAACTTCCAGGTATGTTCTGGAACGTGCCCCCACTCCATCATTACGTTTGCAAGTTCCAAGAGATTAGCCACTCCTGTCCCGTCATCATATGCTCCCTGTGAGCGACAAGTTGGATAGGTAACTCCAATCAATGGAGGGGGTGAATAGCAGATTGCATCATGGTGAGCACCGACTACAATCCACGAATCATCTCGCTTACCAGGTAGGGTTGCGACAATATTCATGCAATCGCTACACTCGATGGTTGTAAACGACTGTTCCTCCACGTCATAGCCCATCATTTCTAATTCAGACTTGATCCAAGCCCTTCTGTCCTTGTTTGCATCAGTATCTATCTGTCTGTATGAACCGTCGACAAAATTCTCGAGGTTGTCATATGCGCGGGACCCTGAGGGCTTTGGGTCCATCTCTTCGGGCAAAGCCATAGCCTCTATCTGATCTTCATTGGATATGCTTCCAACCATAGTGCTCATTAGCAATATTGAACACAGGAATATTGCATGCTTGGCCCTGTGCATGATACGACCATCGGGCTCTGAATCTTGAGCCTTCGCACAAAGCGATTGCTTTCGTAAGCCTCATGCCCTCTACCCCTATCGAAGGGTAATGAGCGCCCAACAGGACGACAACACACCCGGTTCGTCTCGAAATAATCAGGGTATTTTGCGAATACAACCAATGTGCCGAGATGAGGAATTAGTCGCTCAGGTTAATGCCGCTCAACCAGCGCATGGAGAGGCATATCTCTGGTGGTTGACTCAGGCCTCTTGGCTAGTCAAAACAAATGAGGCGGTATTTGCGATCGACCCTTGGTGGAGAGATGTCTTCGCTGGCGACCACTGGGCCAAACTGCTGGGAGAATATCCACTGCACCCTTCTGCATTTCCAACTCTGGACCACGTACTTTGTACGCATTGGCATGATGACCATCTTTGCCCAGAGAGTATCCCAAGAATCGCAGAGTCACAGACTCAAGTAGAATTTGTCATCCCCAGTCGTAGCATAGATGTGGTGACTGGATGGGGAGTTGCAGAAACACGAATTCATGCTGCTCATGGTCATGGTCCTGTAGAATTGCAAGGGCTAAGGGTCTGGTGTGTGCCTGCTGCTCACCAAGAACTGGACTTCGATGAAACCGGAGCGAGTTGGTATGTCGGATACATAATTGAGAGTGGAGGCGTGTCTTTCTATCACATGGGGGATGGCCAACCTTGGCCCGGTTGGCATAGTGCAATCAACAAAGCGGTAAACAGATTGACGCCATCTCAAGAATTGGATATCGCATTACTGTGCATCAATGGAAATGACAACCTGCATCATACACAAGCGGTTGACCTCATCGAAAGAATTGAGCCGCGAATAGCCATACCCATGCACTATGGTATGGATCCAGGAAATACGGTAGACCCGCAAATATACGTCGATGAATTGGCAGAAAGATTACCAGATGTGCCAAGAGTAGTGCCAAAAGTCGCCCAATGCCTGCATTACTCTGATGGTGTACTGGGGGCCTTGAATGACTAAAGCAGAGGAATTGTTCAGGATACTCTGGAGTGAGTTAGACTTTGACGACCACCCTCTCACTGGTGGCCATGGACTTGACCCTGAAGGAGAAATTCACGTTGAATCTGAATCTGGTCTACTTTCACTTAGAGACAAGCGAATCCACTTCCAACTATACAGTGATGCCCGGAAGTTGTCCGACGAATGGGAGAATGGGATGGCACTCAGGGATTCACAGCACAGACCGATTTCAATTCACCTTCTAAGTGAGAATCCAATGCTTGCTAGAGCACCACCTGGGAGGTTAGGACTACATCGTTGGTCGGTGCATCGTTCAATGCTTACTAGTCAACTCTGGGAATGGATTAGGCAGAAAACTGGAGAACTGAACACTGCTGAAATATCGGATGTAGAAAACATCTGCTTATTCCCTGAATTATCATCTCATGAGGGCAAAAGGTTTGAGAGAAACGTAGAGGATTGGCGAGATTCTCTGCACAAGATCCGCAATGGCTTGATGCAATCAGCTAGCGAAGCACTTCAGGGCTGGACTTGGCACCTTGAAATCGACAACAAGGCGGATAGGTTAGGTTGGTACGTCCGTTGCCCAAACGAATGGAATAGTCTGTTCACAATTTTCGCTGGATTCTGTTGGAATCCTAACAGCCCAGAGTCTATGCATGGGATGTTGTTGTTTGAACGAGCACCTGAGGGTGAATTAGACCGAGATGATGAAGCCGAATCCAACCTCTTGGACGTAAAGAGGACTGAGATTCTGTGTGCTCCTAATGGCCCAATAGCAGAACTATCCTCAAACCCTTCTTGGAATGATTCAGCAGACCCAATCAATCTAGGAGAAGGGGTCCAGCTTTGGCCTACAAGCATGGGTAGATGGCCACTAATTCATGCAATCTCAGCAGTCAAGTCAGACGATGAAATCCATGTATGGCTGAACGATAAGATAGGATTGATTTCTCCAGTAATCCGCAAACTCAGGACACTGTGACTGTCCGCTGCATGCCTTCCTCATCTATTTGCCATTCGAGAACCTGCCAGCCTGCATCTATGCAAGCCTGTTTCACGGCATCGACCTTACCGACATTGGCAAACATTCCGATACAACCGCCACCAGCGGCACCCATACCCTTCCATGCCAACACTTCTCTTGAAGCGACCAAGGGGTCGACCACCGGGTGATATGGTTCATTCAATTCTGGAGCCATATTCTCGATGGCATCGTTGACTTCGCGCATGGCAAAAACCACTTCGTCCCTACGATCCTTCTGCAAACCATCCGCAAGTTTCTTCGCCGCCTTGCGTATTCGAAGCAACGATTCGATGACCACTTCTTCGCCGGCATCATAGCGATCCCAAACGCCTTGATGGATATCGCCACTGACATGTGAAATTCCCGTATAGGCCAGGACCAATTGTCGTTGTAACCAACGCTTTGCACTAGGCATCGCTTCGAAGGG
>DAWL01000021.1:0-2579 GCA_002505935.1 Euryarchaeota archaeon UBA226
TGGAGTGAACATGTATGCGATATCGAAATGTCCTCCTATGACGATATATTCGTCAGGATTAACCCTCCCCCAATTGTATCCGACAACGTTCAATTGATCGGGATCGTCTTCGTAGCGAGTCACTTCCACATGGTCGAATCCCATGTCCCACATCCTTGTAGCCATCGCCTCAGCCGCTGCTTCGTATGCTGCACCACCTTCGTGCAATGAAGCGGATGCACACCAACGGTTGTTGTATTGGCTGGTCAACATGTCGATGGTCTCATAGGCCCTTCGTCCATCTACAAGCATCATTTCTGAACTGTCTTCAAGAGTTATGGATACGTTGAGAACCTCATCTCCTGCACTAATGTTCAGATAGATTTCATCATGTTCGGTATCGAGAATTAGCATGGTGAAATTCTGTGCATGAGCCGGGTAGGTGAAGTTGACATCGTCTCGTAAGACTCCGAATTCATCCATGAAGAAAGCGCCAGGTGAACGACTAACGGTCCATTCTACGTTGGAATCAACTTCAATAGTGAAATACTGTCCTCTCGATGCAGAAAATACAGTTTCTTTGATGTTTAGTTCTGGTTTGACTTCATTTTCGGGTTCATTACCGAAGCATCCAGCCATGCTAGTAGAGATGAGCAAGCAAACTAGCAATATTGCCTCCCCTCTTGCGCTCATGGTATCTCGAAGAGTTTCTGAGTCAAAAGATATCCTGATGGCAATTCTATTCTTGTTCAGACAATCTTACTGGGAAAGCGAGATGCCGTAATGCGATATAGATGACAATTCCAAAGCCGCCGGCATTAACCAGCCAAGCAAGTCGATGATGCCACATCAAGTATTCAATTAGAATGACTTCCGAAACTGTCGAAAGAATCAGAGTAGTTCCATAGATCATCACTGCCGCAGGAAGACTATGTTCTATCGGAACAGTCGAATTAAATGTAAACAAACGATGTGTTGAGTGAGCGATTATTGACCCCATAGAATAAGCAAGAATCCAACTCATTGCAGCCCTATGTTCGAGTCCTTCTGCAAGATAGTATAATCCCTCATAAAGCCCGTAGAATATTGCTACATTGATAGTTCCAATAATGATGAACCTTTTGAATTCAGGGAATTCCATCACTTTTGGATTTGTATCCATATCATCACCCCGTTAGGACAGAGAGTCTCTCAGTCAGTTGTTCTGGGACTCGTATTCCCGCTTGTAGATGCGCAGCAACCACTTGTGACAACTGTAGTAACTCTTCTTCCGCATCTCCACATAGATGGGCTGTATCTGCCAGTCCCCAATGGGCCACTATCAAACCCATGTCGTCATCCAGTGAACGAGCGATGTCCAGACTTTGTTCAAGCATATGCCGTCCTTCATCAAACATTTCTTCCCTCAGTAAACGGTGAGCGATATCGGCCAATACTGTCATTTCATCCTGTTGATTGTGAGTGGATTGAGCAAGCATCAGACGTGAGCGTAGAATCTCCATCGATACTTCTTCCACGACAACACCTCAGATTGAACGCATCCTGCCGCCGTCCACAGCAAGACTAACTCCTCGGATTCCCCCGGAATGTGGTAGGCAGAGGAACAGAACTGCATTGGCAGTCTCTTCGGGTTTAATCAGGCGTCCAATGGGAACCTGTTCGAGCCAAGATGCTTGGATATCTTCGATGGAACGACCAGTTTTCTCATTTATTGAAGAGGCGAGACTGGATAGACGGTCGGTGTCGGTAAATCCTGGAAGTATGTTGTTAATCGTAATACATTCAGGAAGTTCGCGGGATAGAGATTTGGACCAAGATGCCATTGCTCCTCTAAGGGTATTTGAAAGGCCGATATTGGGTATTGGCTCTCTAACTGAAGTGGAGATGATATTGACGATTCTACCGATGCCCGCTTCTTGCATTCCTGGAACCAACATACGAGTAATGAGGTGGGATGCATGGAGATGACGCTTGAAAGGAGCCTCAAAATCTTCGAGTTCATTTCCGAGCAATGGTCCACCCGGTGGGCCAGCGGCATTGTTCACTAGAATGTGAATTGGACCACTTTCCAACAATCTGGAAACAGTTGTTTTCACCGCTTCGGAATCTTCGAGATCGAGTGCTATTGCCTCATGCCCGTCTCCTGACAGAGAATCTCTCAGTGAAATCAATGCATTTTCATCTCTGCTGCATACGATAACTTGCGCACCAGCTTCTGCCAGAGCCTTTGCACTCGCTCTGCCAATACCTTTTGAGGCGCCACAGACCAGTGCGCGCATTCCATTCATCGCAGTATTTGTATAAGGGCTATTCATCATCATCAACTCGACTGTATTTTGATTATTTCAATTGCTTCTATTAGTCTACATAATGGGCGTAGGTTTGTTCTTCTAGTTTCTTGTAGACTACCTCGAGAACTTCATCGGGAGCATTGCGGAAGGTGGGGTGTTCACTCTCTCCTTGCGGTCTTCGCATTTCGTTCCACTGGCCTCTCTCATAAGCCATCAATACTTCTTTCATCAAGACTCCTGCGAGCACCAGAGTGTGATAACATAGGTCCTCATAGGTCATGCCTCTTTTTACTGGAACTTCTCTTCTGA
>DAWL01000021.1:2889-3217 GCA_002505935.1 Euryarchaeota archaeon UBA226
GAGTAATTCTCCGGTATCGATTCCGTTATCGCAAAAGTGAGTTGACGAACCGATAGGTATGTCGTGGTATACCGACCAAGCAGGTGATGCCGAACCGCGGCAATCTGGCAACAAACCTGGATGGGAATTGATAACGCCGTGTTTCGGGTGTTCAAGGATGTCTCCGCGAATGATTCTAGTACCGCCAAAGACGATCAAATCGAGTTCTTTGTTCTCAATCAATGGCATAACTAGTTCAGAGTTGTGAATAGCTACCTCTACGTGCTCTATTTCAAGTCCGGAGATTTGTTCCTCAATGCTGGCAGCAATCGGATTTCCTTCGATTCTT
>DAWL01000148.1 GCA_002505935.1 Euryarchaeota archaeon UBA226
GTTGTTGCATCTGTGGTTGCTGCACAATTAGTTGCTGCTGTTGAACCGGCACCCACGTGCTCCCATTCCACATGAATTGTCCGTCTTCACTCAATTGCATGATTCGGGGTTTCTATCACAGTATTTGACCTATTTGGATGGAATTAGCGATAATTGTATGTCCACTAATTTCAGCGCCAAACATTCAAGCGGGCAATGCAGGATTCGAACCCACGTCTCCGGCTCCGAAGGCCGGAAGGATATCCAGACTACCCTAATTGCCCATTTGCCCTCGCCCCCATCCCGCCCTTTGAAAGCAACGGTCGCATCACGTGCTTCAGATGGGCTCCCCTTGTATCGATAATGGCTGCAGCAGATGTTGCCGCGATACCAAGATGCCACTGAGCGAGGAAGATGCCAGGAGGATAACGAGCAGATTGGATTTGCCGGTTGAGGAATTTACCAAACCCCTGTCAGAAACAGGAGGAGTATTGGAGTTGGCTAATTCTCCAGTAACCGATGCTTGTGTTTTTCTCGAGACTGATTCCAAGGACGCTAGTGCGTGGGGAGTGTGTTGGATTTACGAATTTCGACCTATGGGTTGTAGAACATACCCGGTGGTTCTTGATATGAATGATCGAGTGTTCAAGGACGATTTGTGCCCATGGCCAGAAGGATTTCCTGAAGCTACAGATGAGCAAAGACAACTATTGTTGGAATTGGAAGCAAGCATCAAACAGGAATCCGAACAGCGCGCACAAGGCGACGACTGAGACTAGCATGCACCGGAATCTTCCAGTCCCCATCTATCCGCCAACCAGTTTTGTCGAACAATTCTTTCATCTTCTGCCATTTCATACCCATGACATTCAGTTGTTCTACATCTGCAGGTAGCATGCAACACATGACAGCACCATCTTCACAAACAGAATGAATCGAATTCAGTACGGAAGTAAATAGATTGAGAATTGAATCTGAACGCCAGGCATTGCGTCCATATGGGGGGTCAAAACATACGCTTCTGAAACCGCCGATGTCTAAGTGTGCAAGTTGGGTGGCATCACCATGAATCACTTTTGCATGGCCTCCACACCATTGCAGATTCTTCTTGCTTCCTTCCACCATTTCAGGGTCAAGGTCAACGCCGGTACTCTCTAATCCCATCAAGGTAGACTCGATGAGTAAACCACCCGTTCCGCACATGGGATCTAAAACAGGTCCACCATTTCCAGTTAGATTGATCATCAATCTAGCATGTTGAGGGTCAAGACTGACAGGTTTGAAGAAAGGCCTCCGCGTTGCTACCCGATTTTTCCATTCTTTCCTTGGGGGTTCAGACAGTTGAGGGATTCCCCAAAACAAATCACTTCCGGAAATCAGTAATTGTATTGTTTGCTCAGGCTCCTCAAGATCGATTCTGAAACCATTGGAGTGTAATATGCCGCCTATTCTCTTGGCAAGTTCTATTCCTTTGCTTGTCCGTTCACCATGTCGAGACCAGCGAACCGCTACAGTTTGGTCTATTGAGAGGGAATTAACCTCTAACCAATCGCTGAAGTCATTATCCAAATTCTCGATTGTTGAGATGCCAAAGTGTCGTAGAATCTGATCTACTGTGGCAGCCCCCTCCAATCCTTTGGAACTCGGTACGTGCAATATTCTAGGAGTCAGGGATTCATCAATATTGGATGTAAGTGCAGATACTTCGGCTCTGAACAATGCAGGGTGCCAACCACTGCCAATCACCAAGTCGCCTTGTTGCACATCAAGGTCTGATACGTCACCATTATTCACAGGTTGCATGCCAAGACGTGATTTAGACAACCTCTTGACAGACGGATGATTCGGCAGCATGATGGCGGGGAGAGGTACCATTGCTGTGCATCTACTGATGCTGCTGGCGTTGATGGGTTTCTTCATCCATTCATTGCCTCAAGCCATGGCCGAAGAGGATCTCCAAGAAGAGCCACCGAAAGGCACCCCAACGTCGCATCTTAATTCGCGGATGTTCATGTATGGAGTTCAGGATGCTCAACAATACTCCTACTGGGAGGCATGGACCCATGCTGGGTCTGATGGGACTTCTGATAGCCAATTTTCTGAGGGTAACTTGCCCGGTCAAGCAAATAGCGGTGGTGGAAACAGGGCATTCACATTTGCTGGAAGCGCACCCAACCCTGAACCGATTAGAATGGACCCTAGTACTCCATTTTCAGGCGCATTCACATTAAGCCTGAATTGCGAACAAAGTCAAGACTCCTGTACAAAGCAGGTCCGTCTCAATCTAATGTATGGCCAGAGTTTCATTGGGGGAGTATTGCTAAATGGACCGATTGAAGGCTCAAGCAACCGCTATGAATTCAACATTTCACACGACTTGGAGGAAATAGAAGAGAACGTTTCACTCGGTATCAAGATTGAATTTACCAAACCACATGATATCAGTGGCGGATATACTCTCTACCTGAAGAATGAGTTCCATCTCGATGTTCCTACACTTCCCCCGGAGGAGTTCGTCGTGGAGGTTGAGGATGGTGGAACCTATGAGAGTCCATTTGCTACCAAAGGAAATGGTTTCAGCACCATCGGCACAAAATCATCATCTTCGTTCACTGCAATAATTTGGGGCGTCGTGATAATCGCATGTGGTGTCCCACTAATCGCTTTCACTCCTCCTATTGGATTGAAGATTCCAGCAGTCATCATCGCGATGCTAGGAATGTTGTTCTCGGTTACTGTCATGCCCTTCGTCACAATGACTACTCCTTATTCAGAGAGTGACTTGGGGTCAACGGTATTGACGCCCGAAGATTTGGTTAGTCAAGGAAACGAGGAAAACCAATTTCTTTCAGGATTTCCAGAAGGTAGTGAATTTCAGTTGTGGCTTCCGCTAGATTCTGTGTATGAGAACAGCATCGAGGTTTCAGGCTCAAAAGGCCCCGAGGATATGTATGTCTATGGCATGGGTTTTGATGAATATGCTGCCACATTTTCAGACCCGGGTTCGGCCACTAAGCATGGCCTTTCTAAGGTTCAGCAATTCTTTTCTGTCCTTGAGGTTGATCCAAGCAAAGGCAAGGGGGTATTGATTGATGTAGTCATGGTCAAGCGTTGTGCTGAATGTACTGACGTGGTTCCGCAATGGGGTGCAACTAGTACCCAAGATGTAAATTCATACGCCAATGATACAAGAACAATCTCTTTGAACAATGGCGAATCAATCCTGTATGTCATCCCTTCAAGTGCAATAACTGTGACTAATGTAGACCCAACTTGGAAAGATATTCCGATGTATTCTAGTATTGGTGCAGGTGTCTTGTTGCTAGGTATAGGAGCCCTCCTTCAACACCGTTCCAATCGCGCTTATGAAGCCTGGATGTTGGAACAGGAAGAGGATGTGTGAAGATGGGATGTAATCTCAGAGACCTTGCAAATTCTCATTCAATCGACCTCTCTGAACTTGCAGGTAAGACAGTTGGAATCGATGCCTTTCTCGTGGCTTTTCAATTCATTACTTCGATGAGGAATAGAGGGCCAGATGGAGATGGTGGCCCATTGTCAGACACTAAAGGTCGTCCAACTCCACATTTGATTGGATTTCTTGAAAGGACTACTACTTTGATTGAATTGGGTCTAGAACCAGTTTACATCTTTGATGGCAAGCATCCAGATTTGAAGGCTGATGTCATGGCAGAAC
>DAWL01000046.1 GCA_002505935.1 Euryarchaeota archaeon UBA226
GGTTACTCTCGGTGTAGAATTGTGTTCTGGGTATGGAATTAAACTTGCACAAACACCCATAATCAACTGCGGATCAATCTCTACGTGGGTATTGTCGCTATCATACTCCAATGGAACCTTGAATGTCTCTTCGACTTCAGTACCATTAGGCATCTTTACCCTTGCCTTGAGTTTGGCGTGATCTACTCCTTCCTCTCCCATGTTTATCCATTCTACATTCTCATAGGTTAATGGGCGACCGGCAATCTTCTTGCAAGAATCAGGAGCAGTGGCCGGTAGGATGAAGGGTCGAGGAGCGACCAATAGGTCCTCTTCCTCTTCTGCATCAACCCATTCTACAACTCCTCGGTTCAACAAATCCCTGAACAACATCTCACCACTATCGAGAGCCTTGAGGTCTTCACTGGTCAAACGAGGAGCGCCATCGTGCAAAATCAACAATGGACGCAGAATTCTTCCTTTATCGGTATTGATGAAAATATCCTTATTGACAATATCGTGCCTGATACTAACTTCTGGCCTGATCGAACCTCTGCGTCGCGCATTCTTGAACTGCTTGACTAGGTTCTTACCTCTCTTGTGAATACCGTAGATATCTCCGTTCACGTGAATCCTGTCACCATCGGTCCAATCCTCAGGCTGGAATACATCCATCTCATCTAGGCGTGCCTTGATTTCCTTCTCATCGACTTGCTCTGAAATGTCAATCATCTGCGAGGCATTCTTCACCAATCCACAATTCTGCCCTTCAGGGGTCTCGTTTGGACAAAGTCGTCCCCACTGAGTTGGGTGCAAATCTCTAGCTTCGAAATGTGGTTGACTGCGAACCAATGGACTGGTTACTCTTCGCAAGTGGGAAAGTGCAGCCAGATAGGTTGTTCTGTCCAACAACTGACTAACCCCGCTGCGGCCACCGACCCAGTTTCCTGTCGCTAGAGCGTGCAAAATCTTCGAGGTCAGTACATCTGGTCTCAAACAAGAAGTGATCTTCAGGTCGCGCTTGCGGTTGTGATGGCGCTCAAGTTGATACTTCAGGTCACGAGCCAACTGGTTCATTGAAACGCGGAACAAGTCTTCAAACAAGTCACCAGCTAGCCTTACACGCTTGTTGGCGTAGTGGTCCTTATCATTCGGAGGCTTGTCATCCAAAGCCATCTCCAATACTTGGCGTACAATCCTACCGATGAATATGGCCTTCTTCTTCCTGTCTTCAGGTGCGTCCCCTAGGTGAGGTAGGACTTCGCGGTCCAACAACTGTTGAACTCTCGCTTCTCTGTATTCCTTCTGCTGACCTGCAGCGAACTTCTTCTCCAACCACTGATGAGATTCTTCGACATTTTCTACATCGTACTCATCATTGTCTTTGACTTCGTTGATGTTTGCAACAATGTACTTGAAAGTCTGAGTTGGACCAGCAATGGCTTGGAAGACATCTTGATCTTTCTCAATTCCAAGAGCGCGCATCAATAGTACCACAGGAATCGGGGTAGTTCCTGCAGTGCTGATCTTAACCATCAACATTCCATCACGTCGCTTCTCGACAGTCAGTGGTTTGCGCACACCCTCTTTCTGAGAGAAGATCTTTGCAACTTCTGTCTTCTTTGCATAACGCTTGTTGATTTCGATAGTAACCCTATTTGGAGCAAGGTCCTCCATAGAAATTAGAACTCTTTCTGTTCCATTGATGATGAAGTAGCCCCCTGGGTCAAGCGGGTCTTCTCCCCTCTTGCGCCAAAGGTCGTGGGCAATCTTTCGGTCCTCCTCGGAGTGGGATGGATTGAGAACACCATCCTTAACCAAATGGTTGGGGTGAAGATTACAGCGAGCTGAGCGAGTCATAATCGGTAGGCTACCAACTTGCACACCCTTCTCTGGGTTCTGTGGTATTCCGTTCCTGTAGATGGTGAAATCAATCGTTACTGGAGACATGTATGTCAACTTGCGTAGACGACACTCCATCGGTGTAGCATCGTGCTCACTACCATTGGCTTCGCGAATGGTAGGGGTCCCCAACTGAATTTTCTTGAGACGAACTACGATGTCCTGATCTATTACGTCGAGTTTGATTATACCGCCCTGGTCATCTTCGATTTCCTCATCGGTACCTACTCGTATGGATTGAACAATCTTCTCCATCCTTGAAATGCTTGAATCTGAAGAGGGGATACAGTCGTCATATGATGCCAACTGGTGGTTTACAAGACTGCGTTCTCGGAAAAATGACTTAATTATCTCCTTCATAAAAATCCCTCCTCAGTTGCCCTCCACAATGAGCCTAAATGCGACCGAAGTTCCTGCTGATAGGCTGTGCCTATTGACTTTGAGAACTCGATCTGCCAACCATCCTGCTGGCAGTGGAACATGTTCGGGGTCTGCTGCAGAAAGAAGCATGTCCTCTTTCTCTGCCATCTCCTTGATGACTTGAACAACTGGGTCAGTAATGAGAATCTTTGGCAGGAGTTCCTTTGCTAGGCGTTGCCCGCCAGTATCCTCGTCCTCAACCATTAACCCCCACGGAGCTAGTGCTTCTTCCTCCTCTTCCTCAGGAACCAATTCCTGATGAGGGACCAACTCGTGGTTTAGGACGTTGAACTTGGTCAAGCCAAGTGGGAAATCGTCATCATCAACAGCCTTGGCATTGATTGTGATTTTCTTGGACTTACGCTTGCGGCGGGTTGCACCAACTTCTCTGATAACATCCATCA
Organism: Euryarchaeota archaeon UBA226; assembly: GCA_002505935.1. Classification (GTDB taxonomy): domain Archaea; phylum Thermoplasmatota; class Poseidoniia; order Poseidoniales; family Poseidoniaceae; genus UBA226. The sequence goes on from DAWL01000046.1 coordinate 2,706, forward strand.
ATGCTGAGAACTTCTCATCATCCTTTGAAAGTGAAACAACATTGGCAACTTCATCAATCGAAAGTTGCTTGATGTCAGCCATGTTTCGATCGGTTGCTAGTTTGTGAGCATATTCCTCATCTACGCCAAGTTCCATAAGACGTTTTTTCGTTGCGCTTTTGACTACCATTCTCCGACCCCACATGCCCCTTTCAAACACCGAGCCTATAGGGTGTCAGGAGTGGGCCCGACGGGGTTCGAACCCGCG
>DAWL01000168.1:0-174 GCA_002505935.1 Euryarchaeota archaeon UBA226
GGACCTTCCTAAAGGAGCAAAACGTCCAGGTTTCATCAAACTCTGGATGCAGAGGCATCGTCGCCTTTTTCACCAATTGACATACTTGTCAGCAAATCGGTTGTTTATACTCAAAGCAGACGCAGATGTGTCTGTGGGTGTTCGTTCACAAGACGAAGAAGATATGCAAGATAG
>DAWL01000168.1:487-2875 GCA_002505935.1 Euryarchaeota archaeon UBA226
TTACAAGGAATGGGGCTTGATATTTCGATACATACTCACGATCGAAGGGATTCAAAATCAACTCAAGATTCAGAATCATGGGATTCTGGTAATGTGGATGAGACACCATTCATCGATTTGACTGAAGAAGAATAATCCATGCTTGTAAGAGAGCACGGACCGAGATTTGAACTCGGGTTTCAGGATCTGCAGTCCCGCACATAGCCGCTCTGTCATCCGTGCGCAGTATATCCTGATGACAGGTTCTATTTCAAGACGCTTGAATGAACGATAGACCCTGCACTATGGTTCTCCGCAGGATTAGGGAGCCATCATGTTGAAGGCTGTATTGCTGCTGGGTAGATTGTCGAACAGCGATTGAGGTGAGCGTATTCCAGAGCTAAACGACAATATCGACTCAGTGGGTAGCGGATTCTCGAATTTTCTTGTCGCACCACCTGAAGATGTTATCAGATTCACAGTAGGGCAGCCGGATTTTGTGACATCAGAGGCGATTCGTCAAACAGCAATCGATGAACTTCAGGCGGGAAACACATTCTACACCCGTTCTGCCGGCGACCTATCTTTATGCTCTGCACTTGCTGAATGGCTTGATGAGAAGTTCTCGATAAAGACAGATTCAGAACAAATTGTCATTACACCAGGGTGCAAACAAGCCCTATTCTATGGGTTTCTAGGTTTGGGTAACCCCGGCGATGAAGTACTACTTCTCGCCCCTGCTTGGCCATCTTATGCTTCTATGGTCAAGCATCTGAGCATGGTCCCAGTCGATGTGCCAGTGAATATGAATGGATTTCATCCTGATATGGGGGCACTTGAAGAAGCGGTCACAGAGAAAAGCAAATTTCTCGTTATCAATTCCCCAAATAACCCAACTGGGGCAGTATATACCAAAGAAGAGGTTGAAGCCTTGGTGGCATTTGCCTGCGAACACGATTTATGGATTCTCGATGATATGATCTATGCAACTATGACTTGGGGCGATTCTACATACACATCTCCAAGCACCGTTCCTGGAGGCCAAGATAGAACCATGACTATTGGTGGATGGAGTAAGGCATGGGCGATGACCGGTTGGAGACTAGGTTACATCACAGGTCCTGAGATTGCAATGAAGGCTATACGTTTGTGTCAGAGCAATACCGCATCCCATGCACCGACTTTCTTGATGCCTGCTGCTCGAACCGCACTTTCAGATGAAGAACGCCGCCTCGAGATGGAGAGATCCTTCGCCGAACGAAGATCAGTCATCCTAAAAGAACTGGAAACTATCCCTCAAATCAAATTCTGGGAACCAGAGGGGGCATTCTACGTAATGATAGATATTTCAGGAACCGGCATGGATTCCATTGAATTTGCAGAACGAGCAATGTCAGAGGCCAAAGTCCAACTCATTCCTTGTTCACTGATGCCTTATGGTGAAGGGATGTGTAGAATTTCATATGCCACAGATATGGATAACATAATTGAAGGATGCTCGAGACTCAGAGATTGGCTTACAGGGTTGCAATCCGCGTGATGCTTCGTATAGCATCATTGAAATAGGGTCCCGTAAGAGCGGTATGCAGAGGGAACGTTGGGTTCCCTATGAACGACCCGTGAACACAGATGAGTGAGGTACTGGAAGAAAACGATGGACTGCGGACAAATATGGCCCTGGTTAAGGGACTCATATCAGCACTGTTTGAGTGCTCCGCAGACCGCTCTAAAATCGAGGGGCCCAGTGCGAATGCGTTTTTTGGCGCATCTCCGCGTATTGAATTGCCATTTTACACATGGCAGGCGAACGTAAAGAGAGAACAGCGGGTTCTCTGATCAAAATAAATGGAGAGATCAAGATGATGAAGAATAAGAAAACAATGAGCATGCTTGTGGCAATGTTCCTCGCTCTGTCCGCACTTAGTGCGGTCAGTGGTGATGGTTCGGATCCCCTGGACCCGTCTGATGGCGGTGCCGATTGGGATGGTGACGGACTTACCAATGCAGAGGAGCAGACCCACGGAACGAACATGAACAACCCGGACAGCGACAACGACGGTCTGCCTGATGGTTGGGAAGTAGCCAATGGACTGAACCCATTGAACGCTGGTGACAGCGCCGTGGATTCAGACGGTGACGGCTTGACCAACTATCAAGAGTACCTGAAGGGCACCAACCCGTTCAACGCCGATACCGATGGTGACGGCAAGGGCGACGCGACGGACCAGTTCCCGACCGACCCGAACGATGGTGAGAGTTCCGACTCCGATGGAGACGGAATCCCTGACGCTTACGACCCGGATTTCCAGCAATCACAGGCTGGTAGTGGAGACGGTGGCACCCAAGGTGGCGGCGAATCTGAAGATCAGGGACAAGGCGAAGGTGAAGGTCAAGGTCAAGGACAGGGTC
>DAWL01000187.1 GCA_002505935.1 Euryarchaeota archaeon UBA226
ACTTTCAGCGCTTCTACTCCGCGCCGAGTAACACTTCCAATCGTCTCGATTTCAGACATCTTATCGGGTTCATTCTGCAATAATTTAGCAACTTTGGCAACCTGTTCTGAGGTTGAAGAATACTTTCCGGTATTTCCAATCACTAACCATACATCGTCTTCAGGAATTGAGATATCATGTACTTCCCAACTTCTCTTTCCTTCTGGAGTTTCGAGGCTTCTACTATACCTCCAGTCAAGTCCCTTCTCGATGCGATCAGAGAGTAGCGTACAACCTCCATGTGACACCGTGCTGCTGTCGATAGGACTTGCCCTTCCCTTCTGTGATTGCGCTTCTACTGCATGAGCCAAAATTGCACACTCGTCATTATCCACGGAATCTTTGCCCAGTAGCCTTCTCCCTCCGTTCCTTAGGAAGCCAGAATCCACACCGCGTTTGGGTTGATTATACGGATTAGTATTCATTTCACTGGAGAAACCTTCACACCATCCTTCTGAATCTATTCTTCGCCCTCTAGCAGATCTCAAAGCAGCAGCAAAGGCAACCGATAATGCAGCGGATGAACCCAACCCTGCGGCACTAGGGATGTCGCTGTCTATCCTTATGTCCAAAGAAGGAGTGTCTGGGCTATTGTGCCAAAGCCTATCACGCATTCCTACCAAATGAGGGTGTTTGTTTGCAACCATTTCTGACCCATCTAATTTCCAATGACTTCCCGGTTGCCCATGTGTTTCAACATTTATCGAGACCCTTTGGTCGATTGCGACCGCAACAGCGGGTTGTCCGTAAACAACTGCATGCTCGCCAAACAGAATGCACTTGCCGGGCGCGCTGGCGACGACCATGACGAGAGGGTGGGTCTTCTGCACATCATCCTTCGCTTCATCCGTTGCATTGAAGTCTGTTTCACCATCGTGGCAGCAAATAGGGAGAGCAATGGAACACCCGATGAACCTGACCTATCTTGGTGTACCCGGTTGGCTGGTGCTGTCTGTCATGTGGCTGATAGGGCTCTTCTTCTTCTGGAAACAGACCTCAAAAGCGGTCAAATTGATTCGACTTGGCCAGCCAGAGAATCGGCAAGACAACCTTGGAGCCAGAACTTGGGAATGGTTGACAGGATGGTTGGGCCAGAAGAAGGTGCTTGAGGACAGAGTCATCGGCGTACTTCACGTCATGATCTTTTGGGGTTTCTTGATGATTGGTTCTGACGTCTTCGATCTATCTACCGGTGGACGTTTTGAGAACATGATTGTCTGGGTCAGTCCTTTGTTGGCCGATTTGTGGAATGGAATGGTCGAACTGGGCTATGCCTCTGCATTCCTAGGTGCTTCGGCGGCCTTGTTCAGGAGGGTGGTACTCCGACCTGAGAAATTACGACACGAACCGCAATTCGAAGGTAATGCCATCTTGGTCACCATATTGACGATTTGTGCTACAGCATTCATTGTTGAGGCAGGAGAGAATCCATCCGCAACTTGGGAACCTATCGGGCATATGGTCGCAGGCTGGATTTCTGATTTCACTTACTTCGATATTCTAGTCATCTATTCCTACTGGTTACATATGGCCTGCCTTGCAGGTTTCCTTATCGCAATCCCTGCCTCCAAGCACATGCACCTAGTCATGGCATTCCCAAATGTCATGTTCTACGACAGAGATGGATTGGCGGTCATGAAGCCGATGGCTACTGGCGAGGATGGAAAGGCAGTTCTGATCGAGGAGTTAGACTTGGAATCGTTTGGGGCTATCAATTACACAGATTTCTCTTGGCGCCAGTTGATTGACGGTTGGGCTTGCACCCATTGCGCCCGCTGCCAGGATGTTTGTCCAGCCTATGAGTCTGGAAAGCCACTCAATCCAATGACTATTGTGAATGATGTTAGAGAATATGCAAATGAGCATTCAGCATTACTTCTGGCTGGGGAAAGCCCTGAGGAGAATATGGTTGCTCGATTTAATCCTGAAGCCATCTGGGCTTGCACCACTTGTCACGCATGCGTAGACGTCTGTCCAGTATACATTGAGCACGTCCCGAAACTGACAGAGACCCGCCGCCACTTGATGATGGAGGCGATGGAATATCCAGAAGAATTGGATGTAGCCATGGGTAATCTCGAGGTCAATTCTAATCCCTACGGTTTCGGCCCTCATGAGAGGGCAGATTGGGCTAGTGACCTGAATGTCAAGGTGGCTGAGCCAGCAGAATACATCTACTTCACAGGCTGTGCTGCATCTTTTGATGAGCGAAATAAGAAGGTAGCAAGAGCAACGATTCAGACCTTGCAAGAGGCAGGTCTTGATGTTGGTATATTGGGTATGGAAGAGGGCTGTTCAGGTGACCCTGCGCGCAGAGCTGGAAACGATTTCTTATTCCAGATGTTGGCTGAGACAAATCTCGCTACCTTCCAAGACCTTGGAGTCAAGAAGGTCATCGCTTCATGTCCTCATTGTTTCCACACATTAGGTAAGGAATATGCTCCATATGGTGGTGATGAGTTGGAAGTCGTACACCATTCACAAATCATCGCTCAATTACAGGAAGAGGGCAAGTTACCGGTGCCTTCCCTAGATGACAAGAAGGTCACGTTCCATGACCCATGTTACCTCGGTAGAATCGGCGGCTTCGTAGATGAACCAAGGCAGGCTATTGGTGGGGTTGACGTTGAGGCTGAAAGGCACGGCAAAGCTTCGTTCTGTTGTGGTGCCGGTGGCGCTCAGATGTGGATGGAGGAAGATGCTGACAAGAGGGTTAACGAGATTCGCGCCAAGGAATTGGCTGCAACCGGTGCTGACATTGTTGCAGTAGGTTGTCCTTTCTGCAGTACAATGGTATCTGATGGCTTGGATTCAACTGGCAACCAGATGGAAGTCATGGACATTGCAGAAATCGTTTGGCAGACTATCAAGCAGAATGATCAGAAGATTCAGGCTCTGAAGTCTGAAGAGGAATGATATCCCATCTGAATGAATAAATTGTCAGCATAAATCCTACAAAGAGCAACCACTCAAAACCTGCAGCAAACAACATCTCGGTAGTGACCTTGTTCAGTTGAAGGGATTTGAGCAGGCTTGGATGATTGATAATTGCAATCTGAAAGGAAATGAATAAGCCAATGATTGAGAGTATGGTCATTGGAACCGATACTCTCCTGACTTTCATACCCCTTTGGTCGAGTTCAAGAGTTGAAGATAAGCGATGCACCGAAATGCCCCAAGCAGTACCGAAGGCAAAGACAGGAATCGCTCCAACCAAGTGCATTGTGGGGTAATCTTCCCAACGGAAAATAGCCACTAGAATCAATCCAAGCCCGGTAAAGAAGGAAGTAACAAAGATGATGTCGAACTTTTTGCCATCTTGTCGAAGTAAGTGGTACATTCGCCAACCCAATAGGATATCAACAACTCCAGTAGCAAAGAATCCAAGTTTGAATGACCATGTTTCAGGGCCGGGATGATCAGTTTCTGAGATGAACACCAGTAGGGTTCTGGCGTCACCTTCTATCTGATGGAGAATCCAAGAAAGACACACGGTTGTAATCGGCAAAATCAAAGCAAGCAACCACAGAGTTCTGTCGTGCTGTTTCAGATTAAGGCCCTTCATCGCTATATCGGGGTTGGCTCCTATTGATTAAGGCGACAGTAAGTAGAGCAACACTCAAACCTTCATGGTCCTTGCTCGTAGCATGCTTCCGTCCGCTTGGGTTGTAGATTCCAATTGCTTCATCCACCTTGGTTCACATGGTTATCCTGAACTGGTCAAGGATTTGGCTTCCGCATGTAAACAGATGGGCGCTCAATTACACGTCACTCCAGGGGTTCATGATGAAGTTTCAACAGTTAGGATGCAGAAATGGAAAGGCAAACCACGTCTCTTGGATGCGATGAAAGAGATACTGGTCACTACTTCAATTCCGGGGGACCAAGTCAAGGGTTTGGCTCAGAGAATTGGAGAGAATGCGAGCCCTCAGGATGTTGACTTGTCATTGATGGTATTGGCGACGAGGATGGCTGGTTCAGGTGAAGAGGTTGTGTTGGTATCTGACGACTACAAGATGACTACTACTGGGCAGAGGGTTCACCTACCGTTCAAGACCTGCCCGCCTTCGACTTTCATTCAGCGATTGTCAGAACTTGGGCCGAAGTCAACTCGCCCAAGGTTACGCAGTCTTTCACGCAAGGTTCGTTCAGAAGAGATGCGCTATGCTATCTCAAGAGCAGGACAGTATGATGTTCAGTCGAAATTAACCTGGATGATCGATAGCCTACTACAATCCAAGGTACCTCCTCCGATTCCCGAGAGTGCTCCTGACGATTCATCTCTTGTAACTGCATTAAGGAGGCACATGGCGGGTGAAAGAGTCAAGAAATCTAGGCTCAATGCTTTGGGTAGCCTTACTGAGATTTGTGCCCCAGTACAGGAATTGTTAGCAACTCCAAGGGAGGAATTGGCTTCTGCTCTGGAGGTGACTATGGTCAATTTAGGAATTGGTTTGGCGCCAGTAAAAGAAGAGTTGGGCGCTATTGCGCATAGAGCGGTAGCACCTATTTTGAGTAGGGTTGAAGCCGCTTTGGGGTTGATGGCTAAAGAAGCAGGAGATCATGCTACTGCGAGGCGTAATCTAGTGCGCTCACTGCATCATGCGACTTTGGTTGATGACGATGAGGCTGAGATGAATGCATTGTTCCACCTAGGGCTAGCAGATCTTGCATCCGACAAATTCCAGAGGTCCGCAGAATTGTTCGAGGCTGCTGCTGCTGAAGCTGCTCGACTGAAGTCGAGTGAAACTAGGATGGTTTTGGCTGCGGCGATTGCTCGTCAGTTAGAGGGCACAGAGGATGCGGCTTCCAAACATGTCTCTCACGCGCATTCATTGGTCGAAGGAAATGAATCCGAAGCCGCTGTAGAACTGGAGAAATTAGGTGAATCATTACTGGCTATAGGTCGACCAGTACTCGCCATTGAAGTTCTGGATGAGGCTTTGGAGTGTGCCACCGAAGTTGGTGATGTGGAATTATCCATTCGTCTGACTGAGAGTATAGCACGTTCACAGGCTGCAGTGACTGGTGATGATGAGATTCAGTTACAGAGGATGAGGTCCTTGTTGGATAAAGTGAATTCAATCGGTGGCGCTGCTGCAGAAAATTTTGCAGCAGAACTTCAGGCCCTTGAAGAGAGAAAGGCTTGGCAGGAAGAACCGTTAGACGAAGTTTGGAATGATTGGCAACCCTCGACTGCTTTGATTCCACAAGGTTCACTCGAGGTGCTGAGAGGTGTCAAACAGGACGACTCTATGTTGTTGATTTGTTACAGTCCAGACCTTGGCAATCTCGGGCTCTGGCTTCCCGACTCGGATATTGAGGCGAACGATGCTTCTCGGCATGAGATCATCATCAGTTCTCGAGTAAAGGTGGCGCATCCCCCTGAGGCATTGAAGAATGAGCACAAAGTACGTGGAATCGTAGCATTGGAAGATGTTTCAAGTCTAACCATTAAGCCTGTTGAATCAACGCGGGATTGAAGTCTATCTATCCCTCCCGCATTGATGATGGCACTCAGGGTACACGATACCAGAAGGCGCGAGAAGGTCGAGTTCTCGACCATCGAGGCTGGCAAGGTCAAGATGTATGTCTGCGGTGTCACGGTTTACGACTTGTGTCATCTTGGACACGCAAGGTGTTACATCGCTTTTGATCTGGTACATCGTTGGCTTGAACACAGCGGCTATGATGTCTTGTATATCCAGAATTTCACCGATATTGATGACAAGATCATTACTCGTTCAATTGAGAGTGGAATAGATTGGCAGATTATAGTCGATGAGAATATTGAAGCATATTATGACGATATGGATTCGTTGAATATTCTTAGGGCCGATATCTATCCACGTTGTACTGAATATGTTGAAGAAATGATAACGATAACTCAGTCTCTAATCGACAAGGAACATGCATACGTTGCTGATGATGGCGTATGGTTCCATGTTGAATCAGCCCCAGAGAAATACGGTCAGTTAACTGGACAGAATATCGATGCAGTTCTTGGCGGTGCTGGTGGTAGAGTTGCAGAATCAGGTAAGAGGGATCACAAGGATTTCGCATTGTGGAAGGCCGCTAAGCCTGGCGAACCTACTTGGCAGAGTCCTTGGGGCCCTGGACGACCGGGTTGGCACATCGAATGTACTGCGATGAGCATGGATCATCTTGGCGAGCAATTCGATATCCACGGAGGAGGGCATGATTTGTTGTTCCCTCATCATGAGGCGGAAATTTTCCAAGGAGAGTGCCATACTGGAAGGGCACCGGTCGTAAATCATTGGTTGCACAATGGTTTTGTCAATATGGATGGAGAAAAGATGTCAAAGAGTCTTGGCAATTTTTGGACCATTCGTGACATTTGCGAAAAGGTGAATCCATTGGTCCTGCGTTTTGCCCTAATCAATGCGCACTATCGTTCACCTATCGACATGAATGAACAGTTATTGCATGATGCTGCGAGAAACCATGGTCGTCTTCTTGAGGTCTACAAGCAGGCATTGTTAACGATGAATGACAATCCTGTGTCTTTACCTAGAGGAGATGTTTCTTCTGCCATTCCACTAGTCAAGTCTCTAGGCCTGCTTGAAAAGATGGCCGAATCATTCGCATTGGCAATGGATGATGATTTCAATTCCAGAGAAGCGGTTGCAAAGGTGCTTGGAGCGGTACGTGAGGCTGGTAAAGTACTGGATTCAGATATGGAATCTGAGGATAAGTCGGCCTTCGCCAGCCATGTAGTAGAATGGTTGGAGGAGCATGCTGGGAAAGTATTGGGCTTGTTACCAAATAGGGAGACATTACTCGCTGTCGACCCGCGTATCGAAGAGATTAGAGAACAGGTGGAGAAGTTGTTGGCAGATCGAAAGGCTGCAAGAGAAGCCAAGGATTGGGATGCTGCAGATTCAATCCGAGATGCTCTCAACGAATTAGGAGTTGGGGTTGTAGATACTGCCGACGGACCTGAGTGGCATCTGCTGAACGACTAATCAACGGTCTCTGTAAGGCTCGTCGAGCAACCACATTCCTGCTCTCCATAGCAACAGAAGAGCGATTATTGCGATTGCAGCACCGAAGGTTCCTACTCCAATTTCCCACTCATTCCCTGCGTTGCTTTCACTTCGAGACCATTGCCATACCGAGATGAATAGCACCGCCAAAACTCCAGCAGCACTCATGCCCGCTAATTGGAATCTCTCTCTCCGTTGCCACATACCTACTGCGCTCATCAATGCAAGGTATGCTGGGAACAACAAAACTAGGGCCAATAATAGCCCGACCCAACCTCCAGCTGAGGCATCTCTAGAGAGTAATTCAACTACAGAGATGACCGATTCTATACCACTGCTGTCAGTACTGCGGAAGAGATCTCCAATCAACAAAAAGGAACTTGCCGCCAGCGAACTAGCGAATGCTCCAATGAATACCATACGAGCGGTTGGAGAGGGTGCATCGACATGCGGCATCGGCGCCATGACTGCCGATGAGCAGTTTCAGGTTTCAGACTTTTTCTCTGCGGGTGGTGCCGCATCGAGGGGCGGAAGTTCCGGAATAACACTCTCTTTCAGGTCTTCAGGCTCCTGCATCCAAGGGTCCGAATCGGCTTCTCTTTGCCTGATTACCAAGAACACAATGACGATTCCAGCTACCACTGCCAAAGATATCATTACGACCGATGTTGTCCCTATTCCGCCAGCAGCAGTATTTTCTGATTGAGTGTCTTTAGTATCACAGTCGGAAGAGTCACATTTCCAAGTCGAATCACCTTGACAGACGCAGTATCTGCAGTCAGCGCTGTCTGGGGCTTTGGTATTTCCAGGTGTACAACTTCCACCTTCTACCACAGAATCATCGATTCCAGCATTGTTCTCTTCGGAATTATTGTCATCATTATTGTCGTCGTTCGATGTATCGTCACCGGAGTTGTCCTGTTCCACCGGTTCGCTGAGATTGAACTCTGAACCAGCAGCCCAATCAAGTGAAACAGACCTGTTTCCATCTGCATTCATTGGGACCGCGTAATATCCATCGTACAATTTGTCTAGTAACCAACTTCCAGTATTGGAATTATTGAGGACACTGAAGTATCTATCATCTCCCCACGTAAAAATCGGGTCCAAAGGAACAGAATCGATTGAACCGTAAGAGCCACTAACCCACATGTCGTCAAAGTCAGCGCGGTCATCGAAACTATCTCCAAAGTAAGAGAACATCTCTTCACGGTCAAATCGCATTGCCATACTGAGATCATCAACTATCGATTCCCATGTTTGAGTACCATCTTCGACTCCGCTGAAAGTAACGTCCAATGCTTTGTCAAACTCTTCATCGATCTTCACAACCTCGTAGTCATCACCATTCATTGCTTGCATGAGGTCGAGGTCTCCGAATAGTGCTAGGCCTCCTACAATAGTCAAACGCACGTCTGGGTCAACAGCATCGATCAGGTTGCGATAAGGGTCTTCGTCGAATGAATCGATAATTACGAAGTCTGCGGCTAGACCGGGACTTATTCTACCGATATATTGACCCCATTTCATAGAGTCAGCGGCGTTTGAGGTAACCATCTGAACCAATTCATAATCACTGAAAATCGGTTCGGACTGATGTTTATTGAAGAGGTCGGCAGTCTTCAGTTCATGCAGGGGTGACTTGCTACCAGATGGCGACCAATCAGGAGCCAATGAAATCATGAGTCCGGCTTCTTTTGCTGCAGCTACATCGGTAGTTGTTCCATATAGCAATAGATTGGAGGTTGGTGACCAAACCAGTTTTGCCCCTACGTCGGCCATCTTTCCAAATTCCACACTCGTTAAGGCAGTTCCATGAATTAACACAAGTTCTCCAACTACAAGGTCGTTGTTTTCGAGAATGGTGAATTCATCACGGCTGGATTGATCCACTCCTTCAGCCAAGTGTAGGAACCAAGCATCGAGCTCGCCAGAAGAGTTTCCGCTCTTGATGTGGCTTCCAGAATAATCATCTGGAAGTTCTAGAACCTTGGTTTGGATTTCATCTCTTCCCCAGTTGTAATGCTCGATATTTCTGGTCAAGATTGAGTCATAAGAGTCCACGCCATAGTTGTGGCCAGAGCCCTGAATTGCAGTTGTCCCTCCAACCACTTCCTTCATTTCGACGTATTTCATCGCTTGACTCTCCATATTCCAATACGGTTGGGAATGGATGGAAATTTTCACCTTGGAGACTTCAGAGCCGTAGTCGGGATGGTCGGTCCATTGGTACCGATTCTGATAGCCGCCCCACTCATTCTTGTTACTGATATGTACATCAAGGTCCCACAAAGGAGCGACATTGTAGGTAAGATGTTGATGCATATCGATCAAGCCAGGATAGATTGTCGCTCCAGTATGGTGTACGGGGATTCCTTCTGTTGAAACTCCAATAGGCGGATTTTCTCCGGTATTCCATACTGCCTCAATCTCCCCATCTGTGACTTTGATTGAACCGTTGAGAAGAACATCGGAATAACCCTCCATGGTAACCACTCGACCGGTAAGGATGTAGGACTCTTGGTGGATGTGGTCTCTAGGAGTATAGCACCTGCCAACATTGGCATCTGAGGAATTATCGCCATCCCATCCTGGAGTAGGTGGCTCAACTTTGTCCACAGTACTACCATTGGGAACATAGGACATGTCCCACCATGAATCTTCGCCGGGATATTGCATACTGTCCACCAATGTACCATCGGGCATCCTGAGGTTCACCGTGTCGCCATCCCAATAATCCAACTCGATTCCCGTATCAGCTCGGAAAAAGGCGATTCTCTCTCCA
>DAWL01000102.1 GCA_002505935.1 Euryarchaeota archaeon UBA226
ATCTACACCGATATCTTTCTGAAATTCGACAATTTCCTCAACCCCAACTTCTACATCGCCGTATACATACGATTGGAATGTTCCTGAGTCACAAACAATTACACCTGGATAGTCAATCAGTTGATGAACGCCATTTTCTCTAGCTTTTTTGTTTAATTCTTCATGTTTCCAAATGATATATGAATTGGTAATCAAGCCCTCAATGCCCCACCGTTGCCACATTTCTTTTGGCTCGATAGTCCTGATGTTTGGATTGATTACTGGAAGAAGTGCGGGAGTATGTAAGGGCCCGTGTGCAGTATGCAATCTTCCCAATCTTGCACGTCCACAATCATGCAGAATCTCAAACCGTCCAAGGTCCTGCTCGCGACAAGATTTCGGGTCTTTTCTTGGCTCCTGCGGCATGTTGTTCGATGGCTCCGGAGGGGCTTGACTTCAATGTCGCTTCGGTTGCTTATTTTGCCAAAAAATAGGGTTTGGTAATTCATTCGCTTACAAAATATCATGCATCTTATGAATGCATTTGTTTTCGTATAGTTCATGCGTGAGGTAAGGCTTCGCTATTCGGCCACTTCCATCCACAATTCTGACCTAGGAATCATTTTCGAGGTACTGGATAGAATCACCCTTGTTGCAACTCTCTATCAGGAGGATCATGGGGAGTGGATAAGACAGGTCTACGATATTGTACTAAAGGATGGAAAGAAGATAGAAGACATCAGCGAGATACCATTCATCGAATTAGAGAAACATTTCCAGAGCACTCAAGTTAATGGAAACTTGATTCACACGGTCATGGCCAAGAATCATCATCCATTGGGCAAGGTTGGGAATCCGATAGACGATGCAGTCATTATGCCGGAATCAGAGATTTCTACACAGGGTGCAACTCTATTGATTCGAGGCGCACCTTCAGGCGTTCACGCCATGGTCGAGGGGTTTCGCAAGTGGGGAGTGCCTTCGCGAATCTCAGTTGCTGAGAATACCTCTGAACAGATAGATGAAGTAGCGGAATTGGTAAGTTCACATCAGGCTAATGTGTTCATTACAGCATACGATGAAGGATACTACAACTCTCCGCGAGACATCAGTCTAGTCGACTTGTCTAGGAAGATGGGTATCTCACGTTCGACGGTAGCGGGACATCTTAGAACGGTTGAGAGAGTGATGGCCGAAATGATGGTGGAACGTCTCAAAGATTCGTTCTAATCATTCTCTGAATCTACGAATTCCACATCTCCATGGGCAAGTATGAATTCACGTCCTAATTCGTCAAAACTATCCAACAGGGTTGAACTGAAGCGCACTCTAGAGATTTCAGGATCTTCTTCCAAGTCATTCTTGACTCCCGAAAGCGTTCCTGGTGCGGCGCCGCAAGAAAGACAAGCACCGGTAAGGTCCAGAACCAAATCAAGTCCTGAGTCAGTTTTTTCGAGACTTGTTAAGGCGATTCCCCCTCCATGACCTTGTAGAGCAGCCGCTACTGCACCAAGTCTTACGAAACATGCGAGCAAAAATTCCTCTTCCTCTTCGATTAAGTCATACAAGGAGGCGGCACGCAATTGCATACGTCGCTTGACTGGCAACATCTCTGCTAATCTCTTCTCGGCTTCGGCATCGATTGATTCCGCTGCTTGAGTGCGATACCACTCGACCAGATCATCGTTGCCCATGGTACATCGTACGTACCTCCTCCATTTGAACGAATGCCTGTATTTTCATCGTATCAGTCCTTCAATTCACGCACCTTGAACATACACACCTTGATGAAGGGTGTGCCGGCCCGTAGGGCCGGTAATCTACATGAGTTCACCGTTATTGAAGATCGAAAATCTTCATGTCGAAGTCGATGGTACTCCAATCATCAAAGGTCTTTCACTAGAGATCAATAAGGGCGAGGTTCATGCAATCATGGGAAGGAATGGGGCTGGAAAGTCAACCTTGGCATATGTATTGATGGGTCATCCATCGTATGTCATATCTAATGGTAGCATTCACTACCAAGGAGTTCCTTTGGAAGAGATGGAAGTATGGGAGCGCGCAAGAGCCGGGATGTTTCTCTCATTCCAATACCCTCAGGCAGTTCCAGGAGTTCAAGTTGGAACATTCTTGCGAAAGTCGGTACAATCGGTTCGCGCCGATGATGCTCCATCAAACAAAGAGTTGAGAACTCAGATGAAGGATGCTATGGAATTGTTAGGTATCGACCGGTCTTTCTTGGCTAGATATGTGAACGATGGTTTTTCTGGTGGTGAGAAAAAGAGGTTGGAAGTGATGCAGTTGTTGTTACTCAAACCCCATTTGGCAATCCTTGACGAAACAGATTCTGGATTGGACATAGATTCACTTCGTACGGTTGCGGCAGGAATCAACAGCGTTGCAGAAGATTCCGGTTGCTTGGTTATCACACATTATCAAAGGTTGTTGGATTATATCACGCCTACCACAGTTCACGTCATGATCGATGGGACAATCGTCAAGGTAGGTGGACCCGAATTAGCGCAAGAAGTTGAATCAAGGGGATATGATTGGCTACAGCCGGAAGCAGCGTGAGGAATCAAGATGAAGGATGAGGCGAGAGATGCAGTTGGCGATTATCGCTACGGGTTCCATGATCCTGAGAATGCAACTATCAGATTTGATTCAGGCCTGAATGAAGAGGTAGTGCGCAGAAT
>DAWL01000183.1 GCA_002505935.1 Euryarchaeota archaeon UBA226
TTTCAGAAAGATATCGGTGTAGATGTCGCAACAATGCTGGATGTATTCACTAGACCTGATATGAACAGAACTCAAGTTGAGAAAGCAGTAGATGACACAAGCGACCGCGCCCCTGCTTCCATACGTGCATCAGGAGAGATGATGTTGAATGGCCCCGTTCAAGGTGGCCTTTATTGGGACCTCCGTAGAAAGTCAGCAATAGATATGGCCAAGCATGATTTTGCAGTTCATCCAATCGGGGGAATCGTTCCAATCATGGAACAACAAAACTATGTCGAATTATGCAAAGTTATGCTATCTGCAATTCCTGAACTTCCCATAGAGAGACCTGTTCACCTGTTCGGGTGTGGACATCCCATGTTGTTCCCAATGGCTGTTGCACTGGGCGCAGACCTGTTCGATTCAGCAGCATACGCATTGTTTGCCCGTGATGATAGATTACTAACCCCGTGGGGAACTGTCAAATTGCAAGATTTGGAACATTGGCCAGTCACTTCACCCACTCTGTTTGGAATTACTCCACAAGAGGTTAGAGAACTTGGCGATGATGATAGATGCAGACTGTTGGCAAGGCACAATCTAGATGTCAGTATTGCAGAGTTAGATCGTTGTCGTCAAGCTGTTAGGGATGGTACGATTTGGGAATTAGTTCAGATGCGCAGCCACCAGCATCCTGCATTGAAGGAAGCATATGATTGGATCATGAAGGCACTGGCTGAGAATACAGAATGGAGTAAAGCAAGCGAATGGTTGTTGGAAGCATCTCCCTTACAGAAGAATGGTGGGCTCAAGTGGTTTGGAAAGCAAGAGTCGAAGAGGCCGGACATAACCTCTCCAATATTGAGGCTACAGCAAAGATGGCGACCTGCTGCACGTAGTCGCAGAGCCCTAATCCTCTACGGAAGGGGTGGCCCTTGGAGGGATATTGTTGGCGACAAAATGGCATCTCTACGCATATCGATTGAAGACCTCGAGATATTCATACACACCCCGATGGGCCTCCTGCCTTGGTCTTTGGAGGACCTGAATCCCTTTGCTCATATCTTGGAGGAGTCTGGGCTGCACAAACAAAAGCCTGAGAGGGAAAAATGCCTGAAAGAACTCAATTCAATGAACTTCCAAACAGAAGAAGTGTTCTTCTTGGATATCAGCAAGAAAGAGAAAGTAGCAGAAAAGTTGAGTGCGATTTTTCCTGAATTGAAAGAATTGGATACTGATAACATAAGCAAGGGGAAGTATCTACTTGAACAAGAACAAGCCATTGCTAAACTAGCTTTTTTCGCAGATCTAGAACCTAGAATTGCAGCAGTGGAACTAGATGGATGTAATTTCGTCCACAGCAACACAGGTCGCGTGAAGAACATCATGCTGAAGGATGGTCGCCATGTAGCATCACCGCGTTTGACAGATGGAGGAATTAGCCTTACTGCCAAAGGTGCAAGTTGGTTGCATTCTTTACGCGAAGTAGAATTCCCAAGTGGATTTGAAAGTAATTCTGAAAGTCACCAAGGCCCTCCTTGGGTGGTTATCGATAGTGATGCTGTGCCTTTTGTCAAGCAGGGGAGAAATGTGTTCCATGGATTCATCAAAGCGGTAGATGGTTGGTTGAGAAACGGCATGTATTGTTTGGTTGTTGATGAAGATGGTACATTGGTTGGGCATGGAAAAGCAATGAGCACAATTAGTGGCATGCAACGTCTGCGAAAAGGAATAGCAGTAAAGGTTCGAAACGGTATCGACTAGGAGTTCAATACGCACTTGTGGCCGACCATTACAAAGACCGTCTTGAAAGCCGAAGGTTTGCGGTGGTTGAGTGGAACCTGTGATTCAGACCAATGGCCTCGTCAAGGCATACGGTCCACATATCGCATTGGATTCCATGGACCTCAAAGTGCAGAAAGGTGCAACCGGACTGTTAGGGCCGAATGGAGCAGGTAAGTCGACTTTGATCAAAACTCTGTTAGGATTGATTACCGCCACAGAAGGAGAAGGCAAAGTTCTGGGCTATGACATAAGAACTGAAGGCGAAGAAATTCGCAAGAGAATTGGTTACATGCCAGAATACGATTGCCTAAACCCAGATCTTGCAGCCATCCATCAAGTTGCTTATTCCGGGGAATTGCTTGGAATGAACCCAAAAGTTGCCACACAAAGAGCGCATGAAGTATTGGAATACGTTGGGTTGAGAGACCAAAGATACCGAGAAGTAGGCACCTTCTCAACAGGGATGGCACAAGCCGCTAAACTTGCGACTTCAATTATTCATGACCCTGAACTTCTAATTGCGGATGAGCCAACCAATGGATTGGATGCTCAAGCAAGACAATTCATGCTGAATACCGTATCACAAATTGTCAACGAAGGTGGACGCAGTCTATTGATGGCTAGCCATTTGATGGATGATGTGGAGAAGGTCTGTGAAAGAATAGTCATGTTGCACAAGGGCAAATTGATTGCCCAGGGTAAAATTGAGGATCTCAAAGCGATTGACCGAGAAGTAGAGATTCACGCTTGGGGAGGAGCAAGCCGTCTGGAGGAACACCTCACTACAGCAGGGCTCAAAGTCAGAAGAACTGGCAGGGTATTACGAGT
>DAWL01000162.1:0-4220 GCA_002505935.1 Euryarchaeota archaeon UBA226
GGTGGGATATCGATCATTGATGGAAGCGATGTTGCCAGTTGAGCCAATTCAGGAGAGTTTTCTGTTCGCGCAAGGCGGCGCTGTATGGCCATGGCTATCGCGGCAACCAACATTCCAAGGGCAAGAGCCTGCATGAACATGGCTGATTCAGAAATATCGTACGGTGGTTCATCTGAAGATAGAGTGAACCAAGGTGTTGTTTCTTCAAGTGCAGAGTTGCTCATCTTCGCCCTCCAAGAGAGATTTGAATCGTCGGTGGTTGCTGGAAGAGTGAATGACCATCTTCCCTCAGAGTCCTCGCTGACATCTACTGTCTGAATCGAGCCTGATTCCCCTGAGCGCCACTCTACAGATACCGACTCTGCATCTTCAGTTGTCAACTCCATTGCGGTAGTCTGCCCGATTATTCTACTGGATGTCGGGTTCCAATCTTCTGACAAACGTGGTAGATTCTCCGGCATTTCCTCGATATCTATCACCAGCGGCTCTTCCCAACTACCCTGATGTGCGACATCATCTGGGTTTGGATCTGAACCATGATGGATGGCCGAGTAGACATAGACTGTGTTGGGATTATCTGGAGCCCTGAGAATCCAAGTGAATGTGGCACCTTGAGAGGCGGAAAGTACTGGCTTTTCGACATAATTATTGTCACCACCATTAGGATCCTGTACGATTGTCCACCCAGAACCCTCAATCGATTTACCTGCATCATTTGAAAGAGATGACAGAAGGAAGACTCCTACCAACCCCTTTTTCGATAATTCCATTCCACTCACTTTGACGGTCAATGAAATGGTCTGGCCAGTAAAGACTCGAGATCTATCAAGTTCAATCGTTGAGGTTGCCGATGATTCGGCACCTGAGTTTCCAACATGGCAAGATTCTGCGCATGAAAAATCCCTATCTCCATCACCCTGTCCTCCGGGTTTCGCTAAACTTGGAGGTATGGACAGCATCAAGATACACAAGAGAACTAGTGTCAAACGAGAACGAATCATGACGATTCACCCCCACTCATTCTTTCCATGAATGCAAGAGCGATGACTGCCGCAGCAGATAGGAGAATCAATGTCAGTAATATCAGTCCTCCTCCAGCATGTGAAGGATGGGATTCAGGATCCATTTGCTCTGCTTTGACTACAATTGTTGCTGAGGAAGAATCACTGATAAACAGAGATTCTTGGCCATCTACAACGACAGTTACTGCATAATACACTTCACCGGCAATGGAAGAGGTCCCTGTCCAAGATGTGCTGTTGACTTCCGCTACCAATTCCATAGAACCAATATCGGTTTGCAAAGAATATGACCTCAATACTCTGTAAGTTGCATTATTCTGTGTTGCTGCATTCCAAGTGAGGGTGACTTCATTTCCTGATATGCTGCTGGATAAATCCGAGATTGTCGGTGCTGTATTTTGAGCAATAGTAATCGAAACCGTGCCCTGTGATTGCTCGTCGTCAATAACCGTCAATGTCGCGATAACTGGTCCATCAAATGGCCCGACTATTATTTCTGAACCCTCGTATGTCGTTCCATTAACATCCCAATACCAAGCTGTAATCGAGCCATCATTGTCAATGGAATCGGCTCCAGAAAGTGTCAGTTCAACTCCTGCCCAAGCCTGTTCTGGAAACACCGATATGCTTGCAGAAGGAATGATATTTTGAATCGTTATTGCTGAACTGAAAAGGGTTGAGTTAATTCCTTGTGGGTCAGAAACTTGCACTTCAACACTCCATTGCTCACCGATCATCGTTTCTTCTGAAGGCAATATTTCGCCCACATAAACTGGGCTTCCTTCCTTGTGCCAAATGACTCTTGTAACCGACAAATCCCCCTCTAAATCAAAAGCGTCAAGAGAATAGTTCAGGTCATCCAATGAAGTGGCATTTACTGGTGTTATATTCAATGAGTTTAGGGTTGGAGGTGAATTACGGATTAGTGCCCCATCGGTCAAGAATTCTTCGCTTTGCGCACCAAATTCGTCAATTACAACAACTTTTGCTGACCAAGTAATACCTGCATAGACCCAAAAGCTCAACGGCACGAATAGATCTGATTGCAGCATCAATTGATTTATGTCGGGATCATCGGTAAACCACTCTATCTCCAATCCTGAAATCGCATCACCGTCAGCATCGAAATATTCGTAAGAAATTTCGAGGTTCCCGCCCGTCACTAAATTTTCAGGGGAAATATTTGCTGAAAGGATGACTGGAGCGGCATTACCATCGATTAAGGTCTGATTCATTGGAGATGTCCAGTCACTCCAAGATATACCATCACTAACGCGCACTCTGAAATTCCATTCATCCCCCCTAGTGGTAGCACTGTTCGGTAGCGGATTCTGATCATCATATTGAGGAACGTGAATATTGGATTTTAACCATTCAATCTCGTATGAAACTTCATCCTGTCCATCGATATCACCGAATTGCCAAATTGCAGTTAATTCTGATTCTGTATCAATTGTACCATTAACTGAAATGATTGGATTTTCTACTGTTGGAGCATTGTTCGATGAGTCGATCATTACTGCTGAAGAATTGGTTGCTATTCCAGCATCTTCTCCATCGGTTGGAGTTACAACGAAATGCCAAATGTCTCCAGATCTGATCGACAAGGAAGATACAGTTGTAGAATTATCTAACTCTGGAACAACAACCCCGTCCAAGTACCATCTGATACTCTGAGCACTGACTACATCATCATCTGCATCTTCATACGAAATAATTGCAGATAGGGTGTCTGACTCATCAGCCTCACTCGGGTCTATCGAGGCGTTAACCACGGTTGGGGCAGTATTGACCACGATAACTGATGATGACAAATCTACTGTCGTACCAAATTCCTCGCCATCGTTCGGAGTCACTGAATAGGACCAGGTTTCCCCCTTACTGGTAGCCGATGAGGGGACTGTGCTCAAATCATCCCAAGCAGATTGTGCAACTCCGCCCATGGTCCATCGAATCTCGCTACCGCTTTCTGAATCCCCATCTGCATCAAAATAGGTGTAATTTGCTACAAGGTCATCGAGAGTTCCTGGGTTACTTGGATTCAAAGCGAGATTACTTGCCACGGGTGCATTGTTTGGTGGTACGGTCTCAGTTACAGAATGGGTCGTGGTTGCAAATTGATCTCCGCTATCTCCACCGTTGCCATTTGCAGCATTAACTGCAAGTCCAACAGAAACCGTTCCACTACCGCTTGACGGGGCAGTCCAATCCACCGTCCAACTTCTGGCATTGGAATTACTATGTGTAGCACTACCGCTAACTATCTTTGCGTTACTACCTGCATTACTAAGAGTGCCCTTGTCTACAGTCAGTGAAAAACCTCCACTCGTACCAGTAGGTCCACCACTCATTCCGATGGTGATTGAATAGGTTTGGCTTGGGGTATATGACGACGGGAAATCATGTGTTGGAGTTACTGAACCGCTTGAATGACAGCCACAACCATTACTGGAATTTGGTTTGCCAGTAGAATCTGCATTCAACAATGGTGCCATACCAAGCAAGAGCATTAGTGTCGCCAACATGATAGCACGACTGCTATCTGTTGACATGGCTAATCGTACTCAGCCTTCGTTTACAATGTTGGTGGCAACCATCTCATCGCTTAAGCCATTCAACACCATTCCACCATAGTGTGCTTCCATCACTCATAGAACGCCAAGTGTGTCCAGATTCATCCGTCCACTGATTGACCACTGTTGGTTCAGCAGTTGTAATGGCTGGCTGAGTCATCGGATTCGGTGTCATACCCAACCCCATTTGATTGAGCGGAAGTTCGGGTTCAATCAATGGATTTGATCTATTTCTCATGATAAACAACATCATCAGTACGGAAAAGATGAATGCTACACCCACAGATATGATGATCACTGAACCCCATTCACCTCCTTCCTCAGAAGCAGCCTTCTTCTTGGCAGCTAATTGGGCATTATCTCCAACTCCATCGCCATCGCTATCCAACGTTTCTGAAGCATCATTGGGGAATGCATCTGCATTGTCTCCTAAACCGTCGCCATCAGAATCCGCAGACTCATTTGCGTCATTTGGGAAAGCATCAGAATTGTCACCTGTGCCATCAGAGTCGGAGTCAACTGTTTCATTGGCATCATTTGGAAATACGTCAGCATTATCTCCTACGCCATCCATGTCTGAATCCATTGTTTCTGAAGAATCATTGGGGAATGCGTCGGCGTTGTC
>DAWL01000162.1:4598-5360 GCA_002505935.1 Euryarchaeota archaeon UBA226
CCAACTCCATCTGCATCCGTATCTGCAAACTCACTGGAGTCATTAGGGAATGCGTCGCTGTTATCGCCTACGCCATCAGAATCGGAATCCATGGACTCGTTAGGGTTGGTAGGGAAAGCATCAGCATTATCCCCAACACCATCTAAGTCGGTGTCAACTGTTTCATTGGCATCATTTGGGAAAGCATCCGTATTGTCACCTATACCATCCATATCTGAATCCATTGTTTCTGAGGAATCATTGGGGAAGGCGTCGCCGTTATCTCCAACGCCGTCACCATCTGAATCCGTAGTTTCATTCGGATCGTTAGGGAAGGCGTCTGAATTATCTCCTACACTGTCACCATCAGAATCCTGAGACTCTGTAGAATCATAGGGGAATGCATCTTCAACATCTGCGACTCCATCTCCATCATCGTCTTGATCGACGTTGTCGCCAATACCATCTTCATCGAAATCTGAGGACTCATTTGGGTCTAGAGGGAAAGCGTCTTCTGAATCTGATACTCCGTCATTGTCATCATCTGTATCTGCATTATCACCTATTCCGTCTTGATCATTATCTGTGATTTCATTTGGATTATTGGGGAATGCATCTGCATTGTCACCAACTCCATCACCATCTGAATCTGTGGTTTCGTTTGCATCGTTAGGGAATGCGTCGGAACTATCTCCCACTCCGTCCCCATCAGAATCAATGTCTTCGATAAAAACCTCAGCGCTCTCTACCATCGTACCATAATCCTCTCCATCGCTAGGAGTC
>DAWL01000002.1 GCA_002505935.1 Euryarchaeota archaeon UBA226
GTCGAATTGGGTAGTCTACGCGAAGGAGAACTGCTCTATCGTCAAGCCAAGAAACGGGCTACCGACATCATCGAATGGTGGGAAAAGGCCGAGAAAGCCATCGCTGAAGCAAAGCGCTTGATCAACGATTTAGAGGGTGAACAAGGCAAGGGTTTGAGAAAGATACTGACCGAAGCCCAAGAATGTCTCGAAGATGAGAATGCCAAGAAAGCCTGGGAATTCGCTTCTGTCATCCCACAGCAGGTTGAGGCGGTGGGTGAAGCGGTAGAGAATGCAGAACAGGCAGTCGAAGAAGCGCAGCGCGCACTGGATGGAGTCGATGGCATGGATACTGAACTTTGGCAGTCTAGGATGAAGAGTGCAAATACCGCCTTGCAGGATGGTGAACATGCTTTGGCTCGAGGCCTTTCAGATGGAGTAGTGCGAGAGATAACCGCTGAGAGAGAGGCGATGGAAGATGTCCGCCGAGCCATGCGCCAGCATAGCAAATTGAAGAAGCGCTGGAGTGAACGCCCAGATGCAGATGAATGGCAGGCTAGATACGATGAGGTTGAGAAGGCAGCAGATGAGATGCAATGGTCCCATTCAGCCTCGCTGTTGGAACGTTTGACCAATGATTTGGATAAGGAATCCAACGCAGGCGCTGAGGCCAAGGAATTGCTTGAATTCGTGCAAGAGGAATGGATGCGTCTGAGAAATCAACTCGAGGCCAGCGGTATCGGCGTCAGGGATGATGAGAGAAGACAGTGCGAGGCCGCGGTTGGAGAAGCCGTGGAGGAGCATTCTAACAGTCGTTGGGAAGAGTGCCTCAAGGCGCTTGGCAATGCTGACGGTCTGATGGAGAAATTGCGTAGGCGCGTTTGATTACAAGATCAAACTACAAATTCGTGTTTATCGGTTCACAATTGTTTGTAAGTATGTTATTTCAATGAATCTCGCCCTAGCCTTTGCATGGGAGAAGTGGATGCTGATATCAGAAGGGCTTCCACTCTGCCCTCGAGATACTATACGGACCCAGAGTTGTTTACTGGATTGCTGAAACACTTCAAGCAACAATGGTGCTTCGCAGCTCATCGATGCGAGGCTCAAGAAAACAACGTCATGCCCCTGCCTCATATTGAAGCGCAAACCGGTGAGCCTATGTTGTTGAGCGTACAGGATGAAGAAGCCCGCATCCTTTCAGGGGTCTGTACACATCGTGGCATGATTCTTACTGACAGACCCTGCAAAACAAACGTGATTCAATGCCCTTACCATGGGCGAACTTTCGGGCTAGACGGTTGCTTTCGCGCAATGCCAGGTTTCGAGGGAGTCGAAGATTTTCCTACTGACAAAGATGATCTCGCCACCTTTGACTCTGGAGAATGGAATGGATTTTTCTTCGCTAGCCTTGAGGCCAAAGATTTCGCTACTTGGTTCGCTCCTTTCATTAAGCGGATGTCATGGTGGCCCGGTAGTTCTTCGATAACCTATGATCGATCAAGACATCGGGACCATAGCATCGAAGCCAATTGGATTGCTTATGTTGACAACTACCTCGAGGGTTTTCACATTCCCTTCGTTCATGGTGACTTGCATGCTACCCTTGATCACGATGATTATCAGACCGAATTGTTTGATGGTTCGGTTTTACAGATTGGAATTGCTCGCGAAGGCGAGCCTTGCTTCGATTTACCTCAGGACTCTGTTGATTATGGCAAGCGCATTGCTGCCTATTACTGGTGGTTCTTCCCAGGATTAATGCTCAATGTTTACCCATGGGGTATGTCTGTGAATATCATCATTCCAGAATCGGTTAACCGTACCCGTGTGATTTACCATGGTTATGTCACTGATCAGAACAAAATCGGTATTGGTGCAGGAGGCGACTTGGACAAAGTAGAGTTGGAAGATCAAACGGTAGTTTCAGGGGTGCAGAGAGGCATGAATTCAGCGACTTATGACAGGGGGCGCTATTCTCCACAACACGAGACAGGTGTACACCATTTCCATTGTATGCTATCCAAATAAGTCAATCCAATTCTCTGACGTCAAAACGCTCTCCAGTTTGGCTCATCTCATGATTAGTAATCAGTGGCATCAATTTACCAGCAACCTCATCCGCATCGACCAGCATACCCTCTGAGTGGTAGGAGACGAAATTGGAATGGTCTGGAAAATTCTCGGGATCACTGGCGCGAATATCTTCTTGCATCCCAGTATCAACAATCCCCGGAGCGATTGCGATTGCACTAATCTTCTTCTCTTCCAATTCACTAGCTATGCACCTTGTCCACATATCTAGTCCCGCTTTTGCAACACAGTAAGCAGACCAAGACTGCACTGGTCTAAGTGAGGCACCACTAGAGATAGTTGTGATTCTACTTTGAGTATCGCCACCCATTAGTGGAATCAGGCCCTTTGTCAGTTGTTGTACTGAGAGTAAGTTGACTTGCAAATTTAGATTCCATTGTTCATTTTCTACCATTGAAGCAGGGATTACTGGATTAATCACTCCAGCATTGTGAATTATTCCATCTATTCTTTGACATTCAGAACAAATTTTGGCAATGGCTTCATCGATATCTGTAGTACTGGACAAATCACAAGCAACAGCAAATGATTCTGGGGAATCGATTTTCACCAAGTTTACGACTGAATCCAGATTTTCGGACCTTCTGGCCAACAATACAACCCTCATTCCAGATTTGGCTAACTGGATACAGATTGCCTTTCCAAGTCCCCTAGATGCTCCGGTTACAACATAGGTATGTGCGGCCATATTTCTTGATTGATAGTCTAGCCTTCAAGCATTTGGTCA
>DAWL01000005.1 GCA_002505935.1 Euryarchaeota archaeon UBA226
CGTGCGGCACCAGGAGGGTCTGGTGGAGTAAAGGCGATTGGAAATTACGCGCCTGGAATGATGCCTTCTAAGATGGCTAAGGCGGCAGGATATGCTGAAGTGATCTATCTGGATGCTGAGGAGCACAAGTACATCGAAGAAGTCGGTGCTGCCAATTTCTTCTGCCTGAAAGATGGTGTTCTTTACACTCCTGAATTGACTGGTACTATCCTTCCGGGAATTACTCGTGATTCAATCATCCAACTTGCTCGACACATGGGCTATGAAGTCGTGGAAACAAAGGTAGAGGCTGAGTTTGCAATGAGTGCAGAAGAGGCTTTCTGCTGTGGAACTGCAGCTGTAATCTCACCTATTGGCTCAATCACATTCGGAGATAAGACTGCAACTTATGCAGATGGCTCGACACCGGGAGAGTTAACTCTGAGACTGTATGATGCACTTACCAATATCCAAAACGAAGTTGACGAGGATATCTTTGGATGGGTTCATCCTGTCCCTGGGCTCTGAATTGCTTTCGCAAGGGTACCCCTTCAAAACACGTCATCTGCATGGGTTTCGAAAGGTATATCTCAACCAAGTAACAGTAGGCTAAGTTGCATTACTGCAGCCCCAAATACAGCCCCTACAACAAGATGCCTTGGACGATTTTGTTCCATTGCTTGAGGGATTAATTCTTTGTAAGCAACAACCGTCATTATTCCTCCAACAAATGCAAGCGAACACCCCACCATGAATGGTGTCAATATTGGTCCTAAAATCAACAAGGCAAACAAGGCCCCTAATGGTTCTGTGAAACCCGTTGCCATTGCGATAAGGGTTGCTTTCAGCCGCCCTCCGCCCCCTGCTTGAATTGGTGCAGCTACTGCGATTCCTTCTGGTATGTTGTGTAAGGCAATAGCAGCCATGAGCACAACACCATACTGAGCATTTTCAAGAACAGCCACTCCCATGGCCAAACCTTCGGGGAAATTATGAATGGCGAGGGCGATGGCTGTAAGGATACCAGATTTGTACAATTTTCTTTCCTTTGACATGGAGGAAATATCCTCGTCCTTGTTAGTGTACATGCTCGCAGCATAAACGATGCCTACTCCTACACCAAACGAGAGCGTGATGGGAAGGAAACCGTTCTCCATAGCTTGGCCGAACCACAAATCAAGCACTGAAACCAACAGCATCACACCAGCAGCCATAGCTAGTAAAAAGGCCATCATTTCCTGGCTGATTTCTTTCACAACAAACACAATCAACCCACCAATTCCCGTTGCTAGACCAGCCATTAGAGCTAGAACAAAAGGAAAGACCCATGATTCTGATTCACCCTCCAAACCAGAAATTTGGATGAGCGGTTCCTCTACACTTTCATGACCACCTTGAGTAACAAGGACGTGTAGGACAATTTCTACTGTTAATGCTAAACTCTCTTGGTGAATAACGCTTGGCACATCGGTTTGGCGATGGTATTCTTCATATTCCCATCCATAAAATCCAATTGTAGTCGTACCAAATTGATTAAACGCTCGATGGTCACTGTTACCCTGCTGGTTGACTTGGACAGTCGCATCATATTCATTCCATTCCCCATTATTCAACACTGAACTCTGAATTTTAGAAATGGAGTCAACAAGGTTAGCATCGGATGTTTCAATTCCAAGAGTGCCAAGCCCTTTGGATGGATTAAGATTTGTTGAGTCTAGGTTGATGTACAAATCGAGAGAGTCTATGTATTCTTGATTGGATTCTATGTAGGCTTGACTTCCAAGCAAACCTAGCTCTTCGCCGCCCCATGTCGCAAATCTGACAGTTGAGTCTAGGTTAAGTTCACTTATTTGTGTAGCAACTTCGAAAAGTTGAGACACGCCAACAGCATTGTCAACTGCTCCAGGGCTAATGTAAACAGAGTCGTGATGAGCGCCAACTAAAATCTCGCCTTCTCCTTTACCAGGAAGTTCTCCAGTGACGACTTTTACACTCCTAGTGCCAACATTATTTCCTTCCCAAAATCCATCCAATGAAGCAAATATTGTGGAATCGCTTTCCGCTTGTTCGATATAATCATGAAACACCATGGCGACACTTTCAGAGATGTAGATGTATGGAATCAGTGAGTCTGCATATTGCCCATTGTAAGCATCAGGAAACGGAACGGTTTCTCCATTTTCTTTGACTGTTACTGAACGGAAGGGCGGCGTTTCAACCCCTTCTGAGTATATCATTACGACGCCAGCATTTCGATCTATTGAGTCTTTATAAATCTCAGCGAGACTTCGTGAATTATCATAATTAATCATTACAGCGAGGTCGGTTAAATCACCAATATTCTCGAATTGCTCTGCTGAACCGTTGCCCAGGAAAGTAAGCATGTTGTCATGCTTGTGATTAGCACCTGAATATCCGAGATAAGTAAAGGCCTCGATATGATTTAGTTCACCTGTTTCTTCAATAGCAATTCTTCCCGATCCTGCAGTTCCGTCAGGCAATCCTGGGCCATTTTGCAATCCTTGCTCTAATTGCGCATGCATCAATATTTGATGCTCGTCAGGGTCTGCATCAACAAACCAAGCACCGGTTACCTGAAATTCTTCAACCTTAACATTTTCAAGACCGATTTCGGTAAATCGTTGGCTTATGTACTCTGTTGCCAAATTTTCTTCAGCAGAACCTGCTACTCTTGGGCCAAATGAAGCAATTCTATCGATGTCCTCAATCATGTCCGAATTATCTATTGAAAACGAAATCTCATTTTCTTCATGAAGAAGATATTCGTATGTCAAACTCGATAATAGAACAATAGCCGATATCAAACCGACAATAGTCAATGTTCGATCCGAGGATGGCCCCATGTTGTTGCTGTAAAGCAACCTCTTGATAAATTTAGGGTGGCCTAA
>DAWL01000173.1:0-2847 GCA_002505935.1 Euryarchaeota archaeon UBA226
CTTTACACGAACGGTTAGCTGGCAATCCTCACTGCAGAACTCTCCACTGTTGGAGGAGACGATTAGGGTCTCTCCCTTCTCCCAGTGGGTGTCTTCTTCGCCACCGTGCTGGGCGGTGGTGCACTTGTTGGTGCTAGCTGCGGTTGCATCTGCGTTGTCGCAGGTGTACGGTACGCTGTCCTTGACTACCTCAATCTGGACTAGTGCCCAGTCTAGGTCTTCTCCGTTTCCGAAGGTCAGGCTCATTAGTCCTGCATCATCTTCAACGTCGTCGGTGTGGTCAACAGCAGTAATGGTGTACATGCTTGGTCCGTCTCCTTGGTTCTGGCTTGCAAGGTCGCTGGCCCATACGTACAACACACCTGCTAGAACCACAGTGATCGCAACCATTAGGATGGTAGCGATAACAGGGCTCACAGCCTCATCATTCTTCATTTCGTTCTTCATTTCTTTTGTCCTCCTCCCCCATTGGGGGCAACGTTCGGCAGGTTGGGTGTAGTATATAATTCTAATTACGCCCCAATTCGCGCAGCGCGCGAAAAACCGTTGTACTGAGGGACATGTCGGCTACATCGAATGTTACATTATGATAGTGCCAGATGGTGGTACAGACCGTTTGTGAAGAGAAATGGTTTGTCGAATCGCGATTTTTTGTTCTTTTTTTCTATACAATTTTGTTTTTCTTACAATTGATCGTAACTCTCCAAGGATAATTCAGTAATCGATGTGACATATCAAACTAGGCCCATTTGAGGTGAACAGGGTGAGAGCCCGCGAAGAGGGGATGGGATGCACTCAACGAAAACTCGCAGCCCTGTTCAGTAACAGTTGGGGTGCTGTGAGCGTATAATCGTTATGGAATGCCGTAAAACAACGGTTTTTCTGCTATTCAGCATTATTCCACTGTAAGTATTTCTGGCCCACCTGGGGTAATCATGACTGTATGTTCAAACTGACCAATCATGCCGCCGTCTGCGCAACGCAATGCATGATATGTCTCTAGGAACCTGATTTGGGTCAATTTCTTGATCAATGCATTCCACTTACTCTGTCTACTCGCCTCATCAGCATCAGGAAACGGTTTTTCCAACAATGGAAAAGCCCACCTTTCTGCAAAAGGTAGAGTTCCATATCTCTCTTCGATATTTCTGGCCAATTGCGCACCTAAGGGTTTCAATTTCTTCTTTGACAATGCCTTTCGCCATTGAACATCCCCAGTAACTCTGTAAATATTTGAAGAAGTTCTAGGGGGTATATTCTCGATTAATCCCTGTTCGCCGGTTGTGCAGAATGGCTCAACGGCATAGACTTGGCCTTCTTCTACTACACCCTTGAAAGAAGGGTTTTCTGGACCACAGGCATAAGATGGTATGGAGACTCCTGCGTGCAATATCCACGGTTTCAACTGATGCCCACAGAGGTTTCTGATTGGCTCAAAACCTGCGTCTTTAGCTGCCTGATGGGCCGCTTCACCAACCTTGTACCAAGGGGTTCCTGGATGCATCATCTCGATAGCACTGTCTCTGGACTCTTTTGCTGCTCTAATTTGCTCAGTGTGTAAATTTCCATTACCGACTTCAACGCTAATCGCATTGTCGCCAATACATCCATGGATATGGACGCCAATATCCAATTTCACCAAATCGCCTTTCTGGAAGACCATGTCTCCTTGCCACCCCTCCGGCGGTGTTTCGGCATGATCAGTAGTATAGTGTGCCGCAATCTCATTGACGCTAATTGTGGAGGGGAAGGCTGGCTTACCACCATGTCTATGGATGAATCTCTCTGCAGAATGGATTACCTCATCCCAAGTCTTACCTGGCTGAATCTCATCCTTGATGGCCTCTAATGCGCGACGTGCAACATGGCCAGCATCTCGCCAATGTTTTACCTCTAATTCGGACTCCATGCCATCACGTCCTGAATGGAGACAACGCCTTCTCTCATAACCGTTACCAATGGCCCTAGATTCAATTCATCGGCTTCCTCCAGTCGTACCAAAGTGCTAGGTAAGCCCCCAACACAATCTCCTTGGATTACTGAATCCATCCCTAATCCCAATGATCCGGCAGCAGATATCACATCACCAGCGACTTCCTCTCCTGCTAGATTCGCGCTGGTTGCTGTGATTGGCCCCACCAATGCTGCAAGTGCTCTAGCTACCGGATGTGATAGAACACGTATGGCGACTTTATCTCCCCCCAAACGTGAATCCATTTCTTCGACAGCATCCAACAACAGGGTAATCGACCCTTTTGGGAAGGAATGAAGGAATTCTTCTGCTATTTTTGGTATCTTGACTATCCCCGCAGCATCGTTCAATTCAGCAACTCCAAGACTAACTGGTTTATTCTCATCCCTACTCTTGAGTGAAAACAGAGCGTCTAATGCTGATGCTTCTGGAATGCAAGCCAACCCCGGTTGAGTACTAGTTGGAAAAACGATGCTTTGTCCTGAACGTAATTTTGCAATTATGGAATTATCAAGTTGCACCATCATTTCACATCCATTCGCTCACATATCGCTTTGCAATGACATGAGCATCTGCATCGTTCTCGGTTTTGATCAACAACTTTCCACTTGGGTATAGGGTCAATTTGGTCTCCCCTTCGAATATCCAACAGAATCTTGTCTGTATTTTCAACTCCCAACCACACTCCACAATTCTAGGTCCCACTTCATCGAGATTAATCTCCTCGACATTTTCAGGAATAACTGTCCAAGAGGCTCTGGAACTGCATAATTCCAGAAGATAAGGCTCTTGACTCAACTTCTCACCTGCAAGATGCCCTACCAATTCGCATATCAATCCTGTGGAGGGGCTGCTGGTGGGCCTGCTGGAGGTCC
>DAWL01000173.1:3204-8962 GCA_002505935.1 Euryarchaeota archaeon UBA226
TGGTGGGCCTGCTGGAGGCCCGGTTGGTGGAGATTCTGGGGGACCTGCTGGAGGTCCTGATGGTGGACCGGATGGTGGAGATTCAGGAGGGGCTGCTGGTGGGCCTGCTGAAGGCCCGGTTGGTGGAGATTCTGGAGGCCCTGTTGGAGCAGCAGGGGGGGCTGCTGGTGGACCGGATGGTGGACCTGCCGGCGGAGATTCGGGTGGACCCGTTGGAGCGGCAGGAGGGGCTGAGGGGGGCCCTGTTGCAGTAGCAGGTGGCGCTGAGGGCGGACCGGATGGTGGACCTGCCGGCGGAGAGTCAGGGGGGCCCGTTGGAGCGGCAGGGGGGGCTGAGGGCGGACCGGCTGGTGGAGACTCAGGGGGTGTTGTAAGAACAGATAGGGATGTTGGGGGAGTTTCGGGTGGACCGGTGGGGGTTGAAAGTAAAGTTGGGGAATTTTCCTGAACCGGTGGAATAAGGGACGTCTCTTGGACCGGTGATGACAAAGCTCCTTCATCATGCTCTGAAACATTTATTCTTGTGCCTCCACCAATATCATGTTCAGCCTCATAATCAACAAGTTCGATGGTCCGTGAATCGATTAACTCTCTTTCACTAACATTTCCAAAATCTCCCATACCAAGATCGAAGGCTCCACCGAACAGACCCTCGCCCATACTACTCTTCGGTTTTCTACCAATCTCTTTCTTTTCCAACTCAAAATCAGAATGGTAAGGGCCTAAATCCAAAGATCTGCGACCAGATGCAGACTCGTGATAGAGTTTGAATGTCCATTCTCCGCCAAGTAATGAGAAATTGAAAACAAAGGCTCTCGTTAATCCAGGGCCTATGCTGGTGATTGGATCCAATGAATGGAATGATGTTCCCTCTGTAGTTTCCACCACGGCTTCTAGCTGGCCCATAGGGATGGTCGCTTCGTTGGAGATTTCCACGTGCGCTTCGATGACATCCCTGTCATCATCATCAATCTCCATCTTGACAGAAAGAATGGTTGCAACCAATGCACCACTTCTGGTAGTGTGTTCTCCGACCACTCTCTCGCCCCTGAATAACGACGCACCATTGACCCTTTTTGGGGCTTGTGCAATCGTGGATGGTTTTGCTATACGTGAAATGTGTGGCTGAGCGCAACATTGCTCGAGTTGATGGTGGTAAGGAAACAATATTATTTTCCGGTAAACGTAGAGTCTCACAATATAGGAGAAAAACGAAATATAGACAGATTTTTCATAAATACTTGTAATCCCTAGCACTAGCATGGCCAGTATTAATTCCGCAACATCACGTGCTATTTTCTGTATAGTACTACTTTTACTAATGAGCCAAAGCTCACAACTAACATATGATATTCTAGAACCAAAAAACGAGCTAACAAATACCAGTTCTAACCCCGCAATTTCTCCAGATTCAATTACCATTAGATTAGCCAATAATACGGAGATGGCTAACATCACATTTTCCTATTCTGCATCATCAAGCGGGCAAATAATTCCTCCAGACAACATCTCTTTGGTTCATGATATCCGTACCGGGGGATCGTCAAGTTATCCTGACGCTTTTGTAATGCTTGGAAATCAGTTATTGTTTGCGGCAAATGATGGAATTGTTGGAGAAGAGTTGTGGAAAACAGATGGAACATCAAATGGTACTGTGTTAATCAAAGACATAAGGCCAGGTAATGAAGGCAGTGGTATTGTCAAGCCAATTACTATCGGTAGCACCGTATTTTTCCGAGCCAATGATGGAGTCCACGGCAGTGAATTGTGGAAAACAGATGGAACAACTAACGGTACAGTTTTGGTTAAGGACATAAATCCAGATGGTAGTTCAGCAATTGATGAAATGCTTGCACTTGGGAATAAATTACTATTCGAAGCGTTCGATGGAAATGGTGCTGAATTGTGGGTAAGTGATGGCACTCCTAGTGGCACATATATGCTCAAAGACATCAAGCCTGGCACCAGCGGAAGCAACATAGATTTCATGACTCTGTACAAAGGTAAAGCGTACTTCAGAGCTAATGATGGTGTACATGGAAATGAAATATGGACAAGTGACGGCACTACAAATGGTACACAACTTGCAATTGAGATACATCCAGGTACTTCAGGCACTACTTATGCAGATATTATTGGTGCAGGTGAGAACTTGTATTTTGTAGCAAAGAAAAATGCCAATCGTGAATTATACGTTAGTGATGGAACCCAAAACGGTACAAAGAAAATTACTTCATTACAACTTTACAGTGTCGGAGACTTTACGGCCGCCGGAGACAATTTGTTTTTCAGGGCTAATACAGATACCGATCCAAATATTGGTGAAGAATTAATTTTTAGTAACGGAACAGCTAATGGCACAATAATAATCAATACAGTTCCAGGGAATAATTCTGTAGACTGTGGGCACTGCGGGAAACCAAAATACATGACTTATCATGCTCATGATGAGAATGTGTATTTTTATGGGAGATATATCAAAAATGATGGAAGTATAGGTTATCAATTCTGGAAGAGTGATGGAACAGCAAACGGAACACAAATAGTTTCTACTGTTGCTAAGGGCGCTTGGAAATGCAATCAAGCGAATCCATTGGTAAGTGCAGGTCGATACGTATACTTCATTATGTTACTTCCAGATCAAGGCGACAGAAACTGGTATAGGACCGATGGGACAGTCAATGGCACAAGTATCTTGGGAGAATTTTCTCCCGGTCAGTTTTTGAGACATCCGGGTAATTCTGATTTGACAGTAGTTGATGGTACGCTATATGTTAGTTCGGGAGGAGATAATTCGGGGTATGGTTACGAATTATATTCAATCAAGAATTCTACAGGAATTACTGCTGAAGCAACATGGAGCGTATATCCCGATTTGCCAATAGGTATTACGATTGATTCAGACACTGGTGAAGTGAGCGGGACTCCGACTGTTGTACAAAATACGACACAGTATACTGTTTGGGCAAACACCAGCTTAGAATCAGCATCTGCGACCATGTTCATAGAGGTAGTTGGTACACCAGAATTCTCCTACGAACCACCGCAATTGAATCTAATGAGATTACACTCCATGCCGAATTCAATGCCAATTTCAATGGGAGGAATTGTCGAATCTTGGGAAATTGTGCCAGAATTACCTATAGGTTTGATTTTTGATTCATCAAATGGTGAGATAAGTGGGACGCCAACAGTCAATCAGCCAACCACGACTTACACTGTATGGGGTAACAATTCTGCAGGAGATTATTCGTTTGAAATTACAATAAATATCGCAGAAGAACCTCCAAATATTGTTTACCAAGATCCTTCAATTGAATTGACACAGTATATGCGAATGGAAAATATAACTCCGGTAAGCAACGGTGGACTAATCAACTCATGGGCAATAACTCCAGAACTTCCACTTGGCCTGAATTTTGATAATGGAACAATTTCTGGCACACCCGAAGTTATCTCAACAGAGGTTTCGTATACAGTGTGGGCGAATAACTCAGAGGGATCGGACTCTGACATTATCACAATCATAATCATGGAACCGCCGCCAGGGATAGTTTTCACAGATGACGAAATTACCCTAGTTCAAGGGGTAGAAATGGATGAAATCGCAGTTTTGTATATTGGAGGAGAAATCACTACCTGGGAATTGGAAGGCTCACTCCCACTAGGTCTAGAATTCAATATTACAACCCAAAAAATTACAGGGACAACTGAAATTATTACTGACCGAACAACATATACAATTTGGGCGAACTCAAGCACAGTTTCAAACTCGTCAACATTTACACTAACAGTATTGTTGGATACCGACGGCGACCAAATGCCGGACGATTTTGGGAATACCCCGTCAACATTCTTGACAGAAGACACTGATGATGACAACGACGGCATCTTGGATGTGGATGAGTTACTATCAGATCCACTACTACCTGATACAGATGGTGACGGAGTATGTGATGGCCCAGTAACAGTAACATATGACGGGGTTGAAATCTGCACTAGTGGTTACGATTACTTCCCAACAGACCCCTCCGCAGATGCTGACACCGACGGTGACGGAGAACCTGACGAAATAAGATCGGGGTACAATACCTCACTCTCTGAGGACTTAGACGATGATGGCGATGGATTATCCGACGTTAACGAAAGCCTTCAGATTTCCAAATCAGACCCGAAATTAGCTGATACAGATGGTGACGGAGTATGTGATGGCCCTGTAGAGGTATACATTCGGGATGAATTAATTTGTATTGTTGGTCCAGACGCATTTCCGGATGATGCAGCAGCATACATGGACACCGATTCTGATGGGAAACCGGACGATTTAACAGGAAACTCTTCTACTGGGTTAATTGAAGATTTAGATGATGATGGAGACCAATCCAGTGACCTCGCAGAAAACGAAAACGGCACAGATCCAAAAGATCCCCTAAGCTTCCCAACTGATGACAAAGATTCAGATGGCTGGACTGATTCCCAAGAGATTTTTTGTGGGACCAATATCGATGACCCAGATAGTATACCGGATGATTTCGATGCCGACGAATGGTGCGACTCAGATGACCCAGATGACGACAATGATGACTGGACAGATTCAATGGAAATAGACTGCGGAACTAACCCCCTAGATGCTTCGGATGTTCCGGGAGATGACGACTCGGACGGAATATGCAACAAATTAGACTCCGATACAGAAGAAAGCACATTCCTAAGCTGGTGGATTCTTCCAGTGGTATTGTTTGCCACATTAATGATTGCAGGCTACATACGTATGGGCAGGTTATCAAAGCAAATGTCAGAAGTCATTGAAGTCACACAGTATGACGCAACTGAGGATATTTGGAATGAAAGCGACGAGGACGGTGAAGAATAACCCCCACTAAATGAAAGGTGGTTTTGCCACAACTGAAATGTGTGGCTCAGCGCAACATTGCTCGAGTTGATGGTGGTAAGGACCATGCTACTGCGGCAATCGTGCCATTGTTCTCATCTATGCTAGAACGGTGGTGCTCTTCGCGACGAATTCGCAGATAATCATACAGTCCCCAACCAAGTTGTCCGAATACAGGAATGGCATACTTGGTCTTAGCAAAAGCTCTCTTCCCCCAATGTCGCGGACCGAGCGGGGTTGCATCATGGTGTACCAATGCTATTCCAAACCATCTCTGACCCAAGGATCTGGACATCCACAACCCTGTGTACTTGAAATAAAGCCAGTGGATTGCAAACAAAATAATCCAATGCAGAATGACGATATGTGGTGAATTGAACAGCCCAGATATACTGTATAACCAAGCGACGAATGTTCCGCGGGTTAGAAGCATCAGCAATCCCATGATGAATATGACATCAAGAAAGTAGGCCGCAACTCGCTTCCAAGCTGGGGACAGCAAAACTCCTTCTGGAACATCTTGTTGCACGAGTTGTTTTGCAGGATTTGCAGAATGCAGACTAACCGCAGACTCTGCCATGCTCAGCGGGGCTGTCGCTCACTTGTCAATGCTGTGTTCAGGTTCTCAGGTGCCAAGCCATCAATCCTCTTTCCTCGACCCAATCTAACCAGGAGGCCCAAGTGGGGTCATGACGTAACGTACGCGCATCGCCAATAACCACCAATCCTCTTTTGGCTCTAGTCATCGCCACATTGAGTCTACGTCGATCTTTGAGGAAACCTATCTCACCAGCCTCATTCGACCTAACGGTTGAGATTATAATGAGTTCCTTCTCCCTACCTTGGTATCCATCTACTGTACGTACT
>DAWL01000127.1 GCA_002505935.1 Euryarchaeota archaeon UBA226
GGAGGAATCAAGGTAGATGATTCTGTCAAAGTCGCTGACAACATGCTACGCAATGGTATCTGCGATCAAATCTGGGTCATCGGTGGAGTTGCCAACCTTTTCCTGATGCGTTCAGGAATTGATATCGGTACTCCAAGCAGTGATTTCCTGCGCAATGAATTGGCTTCGAAGTGGGATGATGTCGTGGAAATAGTGGACAATATGCTCGCCGAATTTTCTGATAGAATCATCATGCCAGATGATCTTGCCGCGAATATTGGCGGAAATAGAGTAGATACCGCTGTTTCTGAACTGCCAATCGAGGCTCCACTGCTCGACCTTGGCGTCGCTTCAACGATGAAGTTGTCCAAAGCCATCAAGGAGGCTGGAACAGTTATCCTCAACGGACCTGCTGGAGTTTTCGAGATGGAAGACTTCGCATTCGGGACCATTGAAATGCTGAACGCATGCTCCGAATCCTCTGCCTATACTGTAATGGGTGGAGGACATACTGCAACTTTGGTGTCACAAAGAGGACTTGCAAAGAAGATGGGGCACGTTTCGACTGGCGGAGGAGCCTGTATGAGTTTCCTTTCTGGAGAGAGCCTTCCTGGACTTGCTGCACTAGCAACTAGCGCTTTGCGATTTGAAGTAGAAATCGTGATGCATGGAATCGAAGATCTGTGAGCGATTATCGCTAGCCTTTAGGTCGTAAGTTCGAGTCTCTCCTGTGGTTCTTTCTCCGAAAGCCACATCCCATGAAGCCCTACCCAGATGCCATGGGCGAGGACCTGGCGGTGCGCTACCGCGATACTGTTCTCATCGATGATGACCAGAATATTCAGTATGGGAGTTTTCTGTTACACCCTGATGGTTCATGGTCCAAATCAAAAGGAGATGAAGATGTTGCAGAGGATATCGATGGCTCTTCACGTCTATTGACTCGCACCTTTCAAAACTGGCATACTCATCTCGCTATGCAATTGAACGCACGAGATTTCAGCGATGGTTTTCCACTCAAAGAGTGGCTGGAGCAAGCCATCTTTCCGACCGAAGAAAGGATTGACGTCAACATGGTTAGGGCTGGTTCTACTGCAGGTGCTGCTGAATTAATCCGGACCGGTTCTTCTTTCTGCGCTGACATGTACTTCTATCCAGCAACGACTGCAGAAGTACTGGATAAGGCGGGTTTGAGAGGGTTGGTAGGAGGTCCAGTCTCCGATTGGGCCCTACCCTCACACCCAGATGCTGGCTCCGCATTGAACGAACTGGATGGCCTATTAGCACAAAATGGCAATCACCCACGTATCGATTATGCCATCGCCACACATTCTGTCTATCTTTGTACTCAAGAAACTCTTGAGCAAGCTAGAGACCTCGCTGCAAAACACGATGCAGTTTGTCATATTCATGTCAGCGAAACTCGCAAAGAAGTTGCAGACTGCAAAGCCAAGACTGGACTGTATCCCTTTGAGTATCTTGATTCCATAGATTTCCTGAGAGAAGGAACGATTTGCGCACATTCCTCATGGGTCAAGAAAAGCGAATACGCAATGATGGCAGAAAGGGGAGTAAAAGCAGTCCACTGCCCATCCTCGAATATGAAATTGGCATGCGGAGGTACCATGTCATGGTCAGCGGTCAAAGAAGCGGGAATCGATCTTCGTATCGGTACCGACGGAGGAGGAAGCAGCGGGAACGGGCTGGATATGCGTTCCGAAACCAAACTCGCCAGTCTAGTTCAACGACACGACCATTGGGACCCAACGATGTTGCCGGCCAAGGAAGTCTTCTCAATCGCTAGTAAAGGTAGCAAGGATTGGGCAGCTTGGAATCTTGATGACATCAGGATGAGGCCTGTTGGAGCATCATCAAATCGACACCTATCAAATCTGATTTTCTCAGGGGCAGATTGTCTTGACATGTTAGTCGAAGGCCGATTCTTACGCCGAGATGGCAAGACATTGAGTCTAGATGAAAGCAAGGCCATCGATGAACTGGATAGTGCTGTTTCAGAATACTATGCCGACTTGGAATGAATCAG
Organism: Euryarchaeota archaeon UBA226; assembly: GCA_002505935.1. Classification (GTDB taxonomy): domain Archaea; phylum Thermoplasmatota; class Poseidoniia; order Poseidoniales; family Poseidoniaceae; genus UBA226. Next base: position 2,024 of record DAWL01000127.1, read on the forward strand.
ATATAGAGGAATGCCAAACCAATGATGACATAAGTTGCCAATAACATGACCCCTTCCAACCAATTTGATTCACCATCTTGAACGATGAAATTGACTATCAATACCGATATCAGTGTTACAACCGTCTCAAAGATTCCAAAGTTAAGTCCTAATCCAATTCCCATTGCCCATGCAACTAGAATCATCAACGGGGCTATCAACAAAGCGATTTGGATGCTTGAACCTACTGCAATCCCAATCGAGAGATCCATCTTATTCTTCTTCGCTACTACTACAGCAGTCATATGTTCAGCAGCGTTCCCAAACAAAGGAACTAGAATAACTCCAATGAATAGATGAGGGATATTGTATTCAGTAGCAGCATATTCGATTGATGCAACCAAGATGTGAGCCATCCAAGCAACTAGAACTGTAGCGGTTACCAACATAGTTAGAGCCTGCTTAGCATTCATTTCAGGTTCTTCATGATGATGACTTTCTGTGGCATACAACTCAGCATGTGTGCGCAACTGGAACAAAAGGTTCAGACCATAGATACCTAACAAAACCAAAGCGGTCCAACGGGATAGTTCGAGTATTGATTGCTCAGAAGCGGATTTGTTGGCAGCAGCAAATGCAGCAGGAACGACCAATCCAATCAATGCGAGCAAAAGCAGAGAACCATTGGTCTGAGAAACTTGAGAGTTAAACGACTGATTCCTATGATGGATACCTCCCCACACGAAAGCCAACCCCAATACCAACAATAGGTTACCAAGAATTGATCCAATTAGTGATGCTTGAACCACCACAACCATGCTCTCCACCAATTCTGGATTGCGATATGCTGCATACAAAGCGAATAGCGAGATAATCATCTCTACGGCGTTTCCAAGAGTGGCATTCAACAGACCGCCGATAGATTCACCAGTTCGTAACGACAGTTCTTCAGTTGACTTACCCATCATCCAAGCCAGTGGCATAATCGCCGCTGCAGAAACGAAAAAGGCCAATGCATGACTGCCATTATACTCAAACAATACAGCCAATGGAACCGCTACAATCAACCACATCAACGGATTCTTGGTTGGCATCAAAAGGGGTTTGAGATCGTAAGTTTCCGAACTCTCGGCCAATTGTTCACTGATGTGGATCCCTCCTCATCACTTCTTACGGCGTACCGATCTGCGTTTCTTGCCGCCATCGTCATCGTCGTCATCATCGTCATCAGACTTTTTCTTTCGGCGTTCCTTACGCTGGAGTACATTGACTGCGAATGGATCTTCTTCGTCTTCATCTTCCTCTTCTTCCATCGACACTTCTTCCTTCTTTACACCAGCAATGGAATCCATATCTGGTTGCGCAGAAGTACCAATGAATTCTGACATCCAATCGTCTCCAGCATCCTCATCATCCTTCTTCTTAGGAGCTGACAAAGTCGTGAACAAAGTCATACCAGCAACGATTAGGGCAATTAGATTGACACCTAGTAAAATGAACACAAAGAGGAATGGTCCCTGTGTAAGATTCATCTGCTCGTGAATAGGTTCAGGGACCGCGCGGTTGATATCTTCCAACAAACATCTAGTGGTGCCATTCACAGTATGATGACAACTATCCGTACTGAATGATACTTGTTTGGTGTTCATATTGCCAGCGGCATCGGTAGCCCGAATTTCAGCACGTATTACCCCAGGAGGGAAATCTCCAGCAGATACTTGATAGGAAAATGCCCAACCTTCATCACTCAAACTGGATTCATCTGTAATGTCAATCCATCTGCCTGAACTAGTTGTAGATACTAGCCTAATCTCAATCTTAGCGACTCTGACATCATCATCCACTCCGCCACTGATGAGGATTGAATCGCCTTGCATGTATGTCGTATCCTTCGGTGCACCTGGAGTGTAGAACACAATAGTGGGTAACTTAGAATCTATCTTCCATATACTGGAGGAGACATTACCAATGTTCCC
>DAWL01000041.1:0-8170 GCA_002505935.1 Euryarchaeota archaeon UBA226
TATTGGGTTTTCATCCGCCGCGCACTATGGGTATTAGCACCAATTTTACTGATCTCAGCAGGTGTCGCAATGGAGGTCTCCACCATCTGGATTGCCATCATTGTTGGGCTATCTCTTGGGCCATTAGTTACCTTGGAACGTAAATTTATCGAATGGGACCTTCTTAGAAGGGACGGGGAAAGGAACAAAACCTCGGCCATTAGTGGGGATAACAGGAAGCAGGGGAAGGTATAGACATGGATCTCTTTGAATGGGTTGGATTAGGGGACGTCACAGGGCTCGACCTGTTGTTCGCTTCAGCAGCCTTGGTAGGCGGTTTACTGTTCATCGCCTGGTTCTTCTTACTGATGATTGGGGGCCTTGCAGGCGGCCTATTGGATGGTGTTGGCGTCGACGTAGACATGGGTGCGGATCTTTCATTCAAGGCATTCACATTTCAGGGAATCGTCGCATTCGTCTTGATGTTCGGACTTGTAGGGCTGGCTCTTTCACGTTCAGACATGCATCAAATGGTCGCTCTATTAGCTGGTACTGCAGCAGGTGGTGCTTCTATGTGGACCATGGGTAAGATGTTCCAAGTCTTCTACAGTGTTCAGAGCAGTGGCAATATGAATATCGACAATGCGGTTGGCATGAATGGCACCGTTTACATGAGGATAAAGCCAGGAGAGGTAGGGCAAATACAGGTGGAGGTCCAAGGAGCAATGAGAACCTTGGATGCAGTTGCAAAAGACCCGGAGGCCTACTTCAAGAGTGGAGACACAGTTACAGTCAAGGAAATCATCGCTGGAAGAATGGTGGTGATTCCTTATGGACAAACAAGCGAGAGTGAGTGAAAATGGCAACAGATGATGGAACTGGAATTATGACAATAGCGATTTTGGCCTTTATTGGCTTGTTTGCGCTTTCCCTATTGCTTTATGCATCGAGGTTCAAGCGTTGTCCGTCAGACAAGATTTTGGTCATCTATGGTAAGACTGGAGAAGGTCAATTCGCACAATGTCACCACGGTGGTGGTAAATTCGTATGGCCACTGTTTCAGGACTATGCTTTCATTGATTTGAAACCGATGACCATTAACATCGACCTGCAGAATGCACTCTCTCTGCAGAACATCCGAATCAACGTTCCAAGCACTTTCACTATCGGTGTCAGCACCATCAAGGCAATCATGCAGAATGCTGCAGAGAGGTTGCTTGGACTACAAGCAGCGCAGATTGAGGAGATGGCTAAGGAGATTATCTTCGGTCAACTCAGGCTAACTGTCGCTTCTCTGAAGATTGAGCAGATCAACCAAGACAGGGAATCCTTCCTTGAATACATCCGCCAGAATGTCGAGCCTGAATTGAACAAGGTTGGACTGTACCTAATCAACGTCAACATTACCGATATTACTGACGAGGCCGATTACATCGAGAGTATCGGTAAGAAGGCTGCTGCAGAAGCGGTCAACAAGGCACGAGTCGATGTCGCAGAGGCCGAGAGGGATGGTGCAGTAGGACAGGCTGAGGCAGACCGCCAGAGAGAAGTTGCCGTCGCCCAGAACCAGGCTGAAGCCGAGAAAGGTAAGAAAGGCGCAGAAGTCGATGAGCGTGTTTACGTGCAAGGACAGGAAGCAATTGGTATCGATGGTGAGAACCAAGCAAAGGCTAACATTGCCGATTTCAATGCTGGTCTGGCTGAGAAGGAAGCCGAGGCACTCAGGAGAGCAGAAGTCGCTCGCAGAACTGCCGAGACCGAGATTCAGAAGGCACAGTATATGCTTGAACAAGAGAGGCTGCGTGCCGAAGAAATCGTACGCGAAGAAATCGCCAAGACCCAAATCGAAATTGCTGCCGAAGCAGAAGCAGAACGAAACCGCAGAACCGCTCAAGGAGAAGCAGACGCTATTCTTTCGATTCGCCGTGCTGAAGCCGAGGGAATTGCCGAGGTATTGAACGCCAAAGCATCAGGATACGAGAAGTTGGTAGCAGCAAGTGGTGGAGATGCCAAGGCTGCAGCAACCCTACTAATGGTCGAGAAGATTGAGGAGATTGTGGCACGACAGGTCGAAGCCATCAGCAACCTACAGATCGACAAGATCACCGTGTGGGATTCAGGTGGAGCAGATGGTTCAAACACTGCAAACTTTGTCTCCAATTTCATCAACAGTCTACCGCCAATGCACGATGTAGCCAAGATGGCTGGAGTCGAGTTGCCATCCTACCTTGGAACGGTTACTGAAGACAAGGAATGAACGCTTGAGTTCCCGAGTTAAGGGAACGCTCAAGAAGCCACCCTTTGCGAGCAAGTCCCATGCAGAGTGACTTGGAGATTGCTAGGGTTGCGGCAATGCTACCCATAGAAGAGATTGCATGGAAACTCAACATTCCGATCGAAGAAGTGAATAGACTAGGTAACGGTGTTGCCAAGATAACTTGGTCTGGAATCAAGAAAAGACTGGAACTACCACAAGGAAATCTGATTCTTGTAACATCGGTCAATCCCACACCATTTGGGGAGGGAAAGACTGTTACTACCATCGGATTGTCTCAGGCTCTCAATCGAAATGGTAACGATGCTTGCTGTGTAATCAGAGAACCCAGTATGGGTCCAGTATTCGGAATCAAGGGAGGAGCTGCTGGAGGAGGGCATTCACAGGTTCTTCCCATGGAAGATATCAATCTGCATTTGACAGGAGACTTGCACGCGGTAACCTCGGCGCACAATCTGCTTTCAGCAATGATTGACAATCATATCAAACATGGAAATGAGTTGGAGATAGACCCCCTAAGGATTACCTGGCCAAGAGTTGTAGATCTCAATGATAGAGCATTGCGCAACATCACCGTAGGCAAAGGCGGCGCGGCCAATGGCTACGTTCGAGAAGACCGATTCGACATTACTGCGGCAAGCGAGGTGATGGCCATCCTAGTTCTTGCTTCAGATTACAAAGATCTACGTAATCGACTAGGGGACATCATCATTGGGCAAGATAGATCGGGAAATCCAGTTAGAGCAGAGCAATTGGAAGCCGCTGGTGCAATGGCACTATTGCTTCGAAGCGCATTCTTACCTAATCTGGTACAAACGATTGAGAATGATCCTGCCTTCATTCACGGAGGCCCCTTCGCAAACATAGCGCATGGAAACTCCAGCATCATCGCTGATAGAGTGGCCTTGGCATGTAGCGAATATGTGGTCACAGAAGCAGGGTTCGGTTCTGACATGGGCGCAGAGAAATTCATGCACATCAAAGCAGCAACCAGTGGAAGAGGACCTGATTGTGTTGTACTCAATGTAACCGTACGCTCAATGAAGCTCCATGGAGGTGCACTTGGAAAGAAGGCCTCGCGAAGACCCACATCAGAGGAGATGGCTAAACCTGACCCGAAGGCTGTAGAAAAGGGAGCGAGGAGCAATCTCGACAGGCACATCCGAAACATGCTACAATTCGGCATGCCGGTAGTTGTCAGCATCAATAGATTCCATACCGATACCCAAGCAGAACTGGATGCATTGAAACTAGCAGCATTGGATTCGGGCGCCAAAGACGTAGTCGTATTCGATGGGCACTCTAGAGGAGGAATTGGAGGCTTGGAGTTGGCTAAAGCAGTCGTTGCAGCAACTCAGGAACATCTCGCAGCAGGCAGACCTTTCACTCCCTTGTTCACAAAGGATACAACAATTGCAGAAAAGGCCTTGAAAATCGCTACTCAAATCTATGGAGGAGCAGGTATCAACATTACTGCCAAAGCGCACAGGCAACTCAAACAACTGGAAGACTGGGGGTACGGAAATCTCCCGGTCTGTATGGCAAAGACCCAATATTCCTTCAGCCATGATCCAGACCTATTGGGGGCACCAACCGATTTTGAAATTCCAATCAGAGAATTCCGATTGAATGCAGGCGCAGGGTTCGTTGTCGCAGTTCTTGGAGAGATGATGACCATGCCTGGACTACCCAAACGCCCAGCCGCTGCGGACATGGACATGGACGAAGATGGAAACTTAACCGGCTTATTCAGTTGAAGATTCGGCATAAGGCAGGTTGAATACTGTCGGGCGCGCAAGAGCGGCCGGTGAGAGCCTGAAGGTCATCAAACGCGAGCCCGACCTGTGGCGCGTCCGCGTCGCAGATATCGATGACTTGTGGACACTAGGGCACCTCTGCCAAAAAGGCCGACTACTAGGTATGTTAGGTGAAAGAAGAGACCAAACTACCGCCGGACAAGAAGGGGGGAGGGCCAAGGCTGCTGAACGCAAACGGATGTGGATAGTTTTGCGAATAGAGAGCCATGAAAACCATGCATTCAGCGATGTCCTAAGAGTCCATGGAATTATCGAAGAGGCGCCAATCGACAAAGGTAGCCACCATACTCACATGATATCAGTTGGAGATGAGGTGGAGATTCGTGCAGAGTCATTCCCCCAGACCGACGTAGACCTGTTACAGAGATCCGCCAAAGAAACGGGTAAGGGAAGATTAGCGATTGCGGTGGTGGAACATGACGAAGTGAATCTATTCGAGGTAGCAACACACGGAATCAGGGAAGTAGCGCAATTCACCCTTAGGGGGGGCGGGAAGTATACTGGTGGAAGTAAAGCCAGTCAGGAAGTTCAAGACTCATTTCGCAGCAAAGTGGCAGGAGACATACACATGCAGTTGGCAGAGGAGATGCCATTGCTCTTGTGCGGGCCCGGACTAGCGAGAGACAAGATGCTTGCAGAATTACAAGATTCAGGGCGTAAACTGAAGAGTGTTGCTACATCGATTGGCGGAAGGCCAGGGGCTAACGAAGTGCTATCTTCTGGATTAGCGGGAGAGTTTCTAGAACAACATGGACTGGTGCATGAGATGCAATTGCTTGGCGAATGCTGGCGCAGAATAGCCACTGATGAACCGGTGGCTTATGGAGAAGAAAGTCTGGTCAAGGCCATGTCCGAAGGAGCCATCGAAACTTTGCTCATCAGCGCTGAAACTTTGCGCTCAGATGCAACTATTGAAGGAAAGGCGTGGAGTGAATGGTGTAAAGGATTGAACGATATTGGCGCCAAGTTGGTACAATGCTCAACCGAACATGACGACGGTCAACAACTGATTCATTTCGGTGGAGCCGTAGCCTTGTTGAGATTCAACATCTGAGGTGAAGGGATGTCTGACATCATCTGTATCGGTGAAGCGATGCTTCGAAACATGTCAGATTCGGACTTCCAAAGTGTGGGCGGCGCCGAAATGAATGTCGCCACAGCGATAACTCAATTTGGATGGGATGCTACTTGGCTGAGCATACTGCCTGAAGATGACAAAGGAATAGTGAATCATGCAGCATATTTCGGAGTGGATTGTCTGATATTCCGTTCACAAGGGGAAGTAGGCGAATACACCGTCCTTGTCGATGAAGGCAAAGTCGAATACCAAAGATCGGAATCTGCTTTCGCAAAGATGGATGCCGACGATATCCCACTGCGCGACATTCTTTCTGGAAATTTGTGGGTTCACTTGACTGGAATCACACCACTTCTAGGTGAAGGGCCAAAGTCACTATGGAACAGAGCCTTGACATTCGCTGAACTTGATGGTGTGAAAATCAGTTTGGATATCAATCACCAACCTACCTTAGCCAGCCGCGAAGAACTATGGCAACATATCGAACCGCATCTACGCAAGGTGCATTTCCTATTTTTGTCCGCTTCAGACCTTGAATGGATTTGTGAAAGAGAAAAGTTGTCTGGAGATAGCCTCGAAGAAAAGGCACAAGCAGTTTGTCGAAAGTGGCTTATCAACCGAATTGGATGTACCATAAAGGAGCCTTTTCACGGCAGAAGACAGGGATTCCAACAGCGTTGGAGCATAATAGCCAATGCAAGAAGCGTAATTTCAACAAGAGAAAATCCTGTTGTTCACTTACCCATCGAACATCTTGGTTCAGGCGATGCTTGGTGCGCTAGTGCATTGGTTGGATATGGAGATTCGGAAGTTGATGAATGGGGGGCGCGTAGAGCAGATGAGGTAGCAGCCTTGCAACAATCCACTCTTGGAGACCAAGTTATGATTCAGAGTGAAGATCCATTGCTAACAAGAAGCACGATTAGAACCAGAAGTCAACTAACAAGAGCAGGAGTCATACCGATTATTCGAAGCGATGACCATGAAGAGGCTAGAGCGCTTACTGAACGGCTGATACAAGCAGGAGCCAAGGCTTTGGAATTCTCTTTTGACACACCTAGAGCTACCGCTCTTTGTTCTGCATTCAAGGAACATGAACGCCAGATATGTCTCGGAATGGGGACCGTGACAGATCCATTGCGACAGATAATGAAAGGTAAGCACAGACGGGCCAGATTCTTCTTCTCCGCGTTCAATCCTCCAGAATTCGTCCGCGAATGCAGGAGATTCAACACCCTTGCAGTTCCAGGGGTTGCAAATATCTCAGAGGCTAGAGAAGCGATATCTCAAGGGGCCGAAGCGTTGAAACTCTTTCATGCGGCAAATAATTGGACAATGGAGGATATGTTGAAATTACGAGAAATGTACCCGCAAATCCTACTGATTCCGGTCGGAGGTCTAGGGCCAGATGATGTCGATAGAATGTTTGCAGCCGGCATGGATGCAGTAGGAATCGGTGCAGCCCTGAATGGCATGAGCGATGAAGAATTACAAGCGCTGTTCGCTGAATCCAATACGCAGAGGTGATGAAATTCCAAAGGATTCAGTCCTCTACTATGTTGCAGATCCCATGTGCTCTTGGTGCTGGGGTTTCAAAGATGCGAGAGATGAAATCTTCGACATGTTAGGAGAAGATATCCATATCGAATTCGTAATGGGTGGGCTCGCAAAAGACTCGGATGAACCAATGCCAGAAGAAACGAAATCATATGTCAAGGATGCATGGCGCAAAGTCACCGCTAGAACAGGCGCTCAGTTCAACTGGGACTTCTGGGAGAAATGCCGTCCACGACGTTCAACCTATCCCGCTTGCCGGGCAGTTATCGCAGCAGAAGAACTCGGGCCACAGATGTTCGACCGCATTCAACAAGCCTACTATCTTGAAGCCAAGAATCCATCTGATTTGAACATCCTTTGCTCTTTGGCCACAGATCTCGATATAGACGAAGAAATGTTTCGAGCAAAACTGGAATCGGCAGAGGTCGAGAAAGAATTGCAAGCGGGATTCAATACTCGAAGGCGGCTTGGCGCCTATTCATTCCCTAGCCTCGTTTTGGAACACAAAGGGAAGGTGCAGTTCCTTTGCGAGGGATATTCCTCGGCTCAAGAAATAATGCAGTTATGGAATAGGTTAGGCTCGAATTGAATCAAATCCAAACACTGTCAAGAAGTAGTTAATCCTCAATATCTTGTTTGCCCGAAGAAATGGCACGCAACTCGATTGTAGTATCGACTTGTTCCGTTGTATCAGAAACCAATGGAGACTCCTTACTATTACGTCCCAAGAGAAGTTTTACCCAATGGAAGATAATCACTACGCTGACGAAATTAAATGGAGACAAGACCAACAATACGTATAGTGTGTTTTCATCCGAACCAAAGAGGAATAGTGCACTAATCAGTGAACAAAATCCAACCCAAAAAAACGAAAATATTGCCATAAAAATCAATCCACCTGCTGTCAACTCCATCTCTTCATCAGATGGCGTACTGGGCAAGGCTGATTCGTCGAATGACTTGCAAGTCCATTCATCTATTGGGTCTCCATCTTCATCTACTCTCTCTTGTAAGGCCAAAAATTCAATCAAATTTTCAAGATTTTTCCTACCTTTCAAGGCTTCGATCTTCAATTTGAAAGAATCATCTGTAGACTTCAAAATTACCATATAAGGTGATTCATTATCGGCCCCAAAAATACGCTTCAATATCAATTCCTTGAGATATATCTCTTCAGAAACTTCTGTTTCATAGCCCCTTTTCTGAGTATATGTCAACAAATCATCTTCAACGATAAAATTGCATTTAAGGTCCTTACTTCGCAAGAACTTCCAAGTGTTGGTGGTTGCATCTAAAAATACCACACCTAATATGAAAATCAGGAAATATGTATCTTGTTCGAATAGTGTGAAGTACAAAACTACCCCTACAATGATGTTGACAACAGGCCTAAGCAAGATTATTGGAGGAGGGGGATCTAAATCCAAACTCCTGACCATGATTACCTGTAAGAGAAGGTGATGA
>DAWL01000041.1:8531-13176 GCA_002505935.1 Euryarchaeota archaeon UBA226
CCGGATTTGAACCGGTCTTGGCTGAACATTGTAGAAGATATTATTACTGGTATTGTTGTACCAAAACCGATGGTTGGAAACACTAGAAGTGCAGTGATTATTGCTGCAATAATTATTCTTCAGGTCGTTCCAATCCTACAGTTTTCAGATGTTTCAGCATCGGATTCAATGCTTGATTATGACAGATTAAGTGGAGGGGGGGTCATTAATGATACCAAGACTTCGATTGCAGTTGATTCAAATGGAAATATACATTCAGTTTGGGTCCGGAATGGGCAACATCTGTTTTACAGCATGACGGATAGTTCTTCCAGATTAATTGCTGATACTCAAATCAGTAATGCTGGCATCCATAGAGCAAGCCATCCTTCGATAGCCATAGATTCACAGGACATTGTACATGTTGCATGGGCAAACAAGGCTGGACAACACGCGATAATGTATACCGCATTACAACCAGCACATACTGCACAGGATGGTCAAAGTTCAGATGATGGGACACTTACTTGGATTGATGACACAGTTGTTTCGCAGAGACAACAAAACCGTGATTGGCCAAGTATCGCTATTGATAGTAATGATAATGTTCACATCGTGTGGGAAGATCAATACGATGAGTTGGACAAATTTTTCCAACAGCCACAGATATACTATTCAATGCTGGAGCCGGATTATAGCATGGCTTCAGCCATTACTGTAATTGATGACACATTATTGACTACTGAATTAGGAGTAAGAGGTCATCCTGACATTGCCATTGATTCAGCAGATAAAGTGCATATTTACTGGGACGATACCAGAGGTAGTGAAGTTGAGATGGTCTTCATCATCGATACATCGGGTTCAATGGGTTCGGAATGGCAGGACATTTGTAGTATTGTATACGGTGGTGTTGCGGCTCAGGGGGGTTACACACTTGATGGAATAAAACCTACATTGAAGGAAGTAGATATCACAGTATATGAGACACTTTACGGACTTGGCAACTATCTCCCCAGTGCGGCTAGCTCAGGTGATTGTGCAAACTACAATACGAATTCCGGCCCACGCAGTATTGCATTGGGAAATTCTCCAGGAGATGACAGCGGAGGAATTCGTAAACTACCAGCGACGGTTTACAATGGTGGAACTTATGCTGGATATTCCGGAGAAGATTGGGGTCCTGGTTCAAACTGGGCTTGCCTGTCTTGGATGGATAGTAGTCTTAACGTTCCCGGAAATCCTCCAACAAATGATGATCATCGTTGGAACTCACGTTCTACAAAGATAGTCCTCCCTTTTTCTGATGCGGGGCCAAAGGATGGAGCTCCTGCGGACGGGTCGGATGACTACGCATCCATTGCTGAGGCCCATGATAGTTGTACGAGAGCCGGTGTCATTCCATTAGGCCTCCATTCCGAGGCAGGTGCTGCCACAACGGCAACGATTGAATCCCACTTTAGAGATCTTGTTCAGTGTCCTGATGGTGTACAAGGAACACATACAAGAAATTGTCCGGGAACCAACCTTTCTAACAGCGATGCGGGCGGTCAATTATACAAGTATACTCAAACTTCAAATGGAGTACAATTAATTGAGGAAGCATTGTTTCTTGCGGCAATGAATGGTTCTCGAGAGATATTCATGACTATTTTAGATCCTTATTCTCAAATTAATTCTCCAGGATTTACATACGGGAAGAGTGGGCACTCTACATCATCGGTAACATATGTAGAAGATATCGGAGGACTCGTAGCGGTAAATGATACGCGTATGACTCACAACAGTAGTTACTCATATCATCCCTCTGTCGATATTGATTCATCAGATAATGTGCATTTGGCTTGGATGGATGCTAGAGATCACGGAAATGGATTAGAAGTTCCATATGAGGTATATTATGCGAAATATAATCCTAATTCACAAACATTTGATGGTAGTTCATTGGAGGTCTCAAACTTTACTTTGATTGAAGATAGTCCAATCTCTACAGTCGAGGCCACAAATTCTAGTATAGATTCATTTGATGCTCATAGTGCATTTCCTGAATTAGCAGTTGATAGCAAAGATAACGCTCATTTGGCCTGGCTTGACTTGTCTTCTACAGATGTTGAAGGTGAATCAATTGTTCACACGCGCTTGAATATGACCACTTCTACAGGAGATGCCAATTCCGCTCTAGATTCTTGGGAGGTTCAATTCTTGACATCTTGGCAATCAGATAAGTTGAATTCTATTTCTCACGATTCTCTTCCTGCAGGCCAACCTCCTGCAATCTATGCTGACTTTGGAGGTGGCGCTCATGTTGCTTGGTCGGATAAATATGATTGTTCTTCGGAAAGTACTGAATCATATTTTTCCATTTGCCACACTCATGTAACTTCAGGTTCAGTCGAATTGTCATTGATTCCGGGAGAGGCGGATTTCAGAGTCGTAGAGCCTGCTCAATTGTCCTTCTTCAATTTGACATTGAACAATACTACGCCTAGAGAATCATCGTTGGCTGCAGACACATACAATCTAGAAATCCTAGGAGCGCCTTTGAATTGGACAGTTGCCTTATATTTCAGCAATAATCACACCTACCTCTCAAACACTACTCCTCTGTTCCTAATGGGTGGTGAATCCTTTTCTCTATATTTGCGTGTAAAAACCCCGAATGCTAATCAAGTCATTGAAGATGAACTTGCTGAAATAATAATTCGTGTAAATAGTATTTCGGATGATGGTATTTTTGATCAATTAGCAGTCGATTTATTTCTTGATGTGATTCATGGAATTAATCTATCAATTGAAGATGATATTAAGTTCGTGGAGCAAGGTAGTAGTGCAACATTTTCTGTTTCAGTTGAAAATACAGGAAACGTTGAGGACATCTTTGAATTCTATGATACAACTTCCCTTGAAGGCCAACAGGCATGGAATAAGCCATGGACTTGGGACATTTTTTCTCCGCAAATGGTTCAACTTAGCCCGGGTGAAATTCGAACATTAGAGGTCATTGTTGAAGTTCCAATGTCGCAAGTTCCAGGTGTATTTGCTCTCGTTATGTACGGTTGGTCTACTTCTGGGAACAGATTCAACTTTGGACCGGGAGGAACTGCGGATGTGGTAGAACTTTTTGTTCATGTTTCACATAAAGTTGAAGGTAATATTGTAATCACTCCTTCTGAACAAAGATTGTATATGATTCCAAATGAATGCATAGATATGAGTTTTCAAATATCCAAGCATTATTCTTCAGGACACCTCAGCGATTTCCAATTAAATGTCTCAGGTTTTGAACCCAACGTTGCAGGGCCAATAGAGCAATCGGGATGGACATATGAATTGAATTGGGCTAACGCTCCAATCGAGGATGAACAAGGATTGCGTTACTTCGTTCAGGATCAAGAATATAACGTTGGAGCGCGGATTTGCTCTCCAAATGAGTTCCCTCCTAATGTGACTAATTTTAGAATTGAATTTTCTGCAATCCAGTCAGGATATCCCAATGTGTTCGGAGTCGGATCCACGAATATTTTACCTTATGAAACAGCAATTGTCGAATTCACAAGCCCTGAAGAAGGAGCAAAGGTAGATCAATTAGATTTGGTAATCGAAGGGGCTCTTATTGAAAACATAAGATCGGGACCAGTTACAATTGATGTAGGTTTTAATTCATACGATTTCAATCAACAATGGGAAGTCAAGGAAGTGTACAGAGCTGCAGGGGAATTTGACAATGTTACTATGCATTATCCCTCGACATTTTCTCTTGATTTGTTTCTATTAACCCAGATACCGTACAATGACACAGGGGTTATTTCGATAGATGTTCGAATATGTGATCAAAAGTTCTGTCAATTTACTTCTCTTTCAGTGATTTGGTTTGAAGACATGGATGACGATGGCTGGGCTGATTCTCAGGACGCATTCCCCGCAGATCCTAATGAATGGAATGACACTGATGGAGATGGTTGGGGGGATAATGAGGACGCTTTTCCAAATAATCCAAGCGAGTGGTCTGATAGTGATGGAGATGGTATTGGCGACTGGGAAGATGCCTTTCCAAATGATCCTAGTGAATGGAGAGATACAGATGGAGATGGATATGGGGACAATGCCGATGCCTTTCCGTTAGATTTTGAGGAATGGGCAGATTCTGATGGTGACGGAGTTGGAGATAATGCTGATTATAACCCCGCTGACCCTGATATTCAAGAAAGGCCAAAACAGAGTAGTTTTTCTGGTGCAGAAGATGGAATATTAAACAACACTTTGTTCATCATAATTATAGTGGTAATTTTGGCATTAGTAGCAATAATTGTAGTAATCATGACTATGGGTGGAAAGAAGGAGGTTTTGGGGACTTTCAATTCTGCCTTTGAGAATCATGAAGAGACAACATGGTTACCCGTTCCAATGGATGCAGAATACGTACAACCTTTGGCCCAGACAATGCCCCAAGCAGTTGTTCAACAGCAGGTGGTGCCTATGCCTACCGGTCCTCCATCACACCCTATGGCTAGTGTTCCAGCAAACAATGGTGTCAAAGATGGGTATGAATGGCTACAAGCAAATGGCATTGATTATTTCAGACCCGTTGGTAGCTTTGCAGAGTGGACCCGATGGAATTGAAAATAATAGAACTCATCCTCAAGAGGTGGGCCCGACCGGATTTGAA
>DAWL01000041.1:13487-23568 GCA_002505935.1 Euryarchaeota archaeon UBA226
CCCGACCGGATTTGAACCGGTGATTGTCCTCTGAACTATATCACCTCGATACCGGTAACAAAATAAAATACAAACAATTAGAAAAATCATGTCAGGCGCAACGTTTAGTCCAGATGGACAATGGATGTGGAATGGAACAGAGTGGATTCCAGCACCCCCACAATCCAATGTTTTACCAGAATCGTCAATAAATCAAGAACAGGTTTCTTCAGTTGCAAATCAAACTGGAGTAAACTCTAATCAATTGGCGCAGGTAGCACCATATTTTGATCAAAATCAGGACGGAGTTTTGCAACACTCAGAACTGCAACAAGCTGCAATGGCAATATCACATTCGCCCACTGCACCTGTACCCGTGCAAAATCCACAACCTGCAATGCAACAACCCGCAATGCAACAACCCGCAATGCAACAACCCGCAATGCAACAACCCGCAATGCAACAACCTGCAATGCAACAACCTGCAATGCAACAACCTGCAATGCTTGCACCTGAATCTGGAATGAACAAAAAAATGATTTTCGCGGGTATATTGACAATCGTTCTACTAACAGTAGTGTTTTTCGTTTGGAAAGCAAATCTTGGAGGAGAAAGGGTTGAACCAGAATCTAATGAGATTCATGGAACTTGGACTTTCTGTGAAGGTAATTGCGTAGCCGAAGCAGGGGATTCGATATACAACGTTACTTTTGCAAAAGATGGAGACTTATCTCACCCACAATGGCCTGTACCTGGATATCAAAGCACTAGTTGGTCAATT
This sequence comes from Euryarchaeota archaeon UBA226, assembly GCA_002505935.1. Classification (GTDB taxonomy): domain Archaea; phylum Thermoplasmatota; class Poseidoniia; order Poseidoniales; family Poseidoniaceae; genus UBA226. Next base: position 14,248 of record DAWL01000041.1, read on the forward strand.
GATCAAGAAAAAATAGAATGGACCATTGTTTACAACTCGACTGTGGAATTCCAATATGTAGGGGAATATGAAATTAAAAATGATGTTCTATACATTGCCTTTGACACAATAAATCAGAATAATAACGGAGTTGTTAGTGAAACTGAAACTGCTTTGATGGGCTTTGTTGCTGTTAGAGAAGAACCAATCATTGCTTCGGGATATGACATCGCCACCTTCTCTCAAATTATAGAGGATAACAAGCCGACACCTGAATGGTTCCTTGAATATCTCGGAATGGCAGATCTTGCAGATGAACAAGAATCATGATTTCCGCAATAATGATTCACCATGTAAATCGTGTTACTAATGTGAGAAGAAAGATTTCCCTCCCAATATTTGTTGCATGTTCAAAACAAAGATTGGGGAGGTGGGCCCGACCGGATTTGAACCGGTGATCCACGCCTTGTAAGGGCGTTGTCATAACCCCTAGACCACGGGCCCCGCAATCCCGCTGCTGCGTCATCCCCCCTTGAAGGACTCGGCTGAGCAGTCAGCACCTTGAAGTGGCATGGATGGTGCCAAAGTAGCATGGATGAGGCGGTTAGCGCCCTTGCAGCGCGCCTGGCTCGACGCCTGAAGGCTGTAGATGGAACCATCTGCTGTGCAGAATCTTGTACCGGCGGACTACTCTCCAGTACGCTTACAGACTTGTCTGGAGCAAGTTCTTGGTATCGACAATCATGGATTACTTACACCAACGAAGCAAAGCAAAAGCATCTAGGTGTCCCCGAGGAGACTTTGGAAAACCACGGTGCAGTTTCAGCAGAAGTTGCTTTGGCAATGGCCAATGGGGCTAGGGAACGAGCTGGAACAACATTGGCGATTTCGATAACCGGTATTGCAGGACCCACAGCAGATGCTACCGATAAGCCGATTGGCGTAGTCTATGTCGGTGTTGCAACCCCTGATGGAGAGCGTGCAAAACAGGCACGATTTGGAGGATCAAGGCAAGAGAACAAGGAATCCTTTGTTACCTTCGCTCTACAATTCGCCATCGCACAATGGGACTACTTGCGCGCTAAGGATGCAAAAGCAGAGGCTGATGCGCAAGAAAGAAAGGAACTGATTCGAATGAGAGAAGAAGAGCAACGACTCAAGAGAGTTGTTGATGAAGCCAAAGCCAAAGCTGATGCTCCATGGCAAGATCAAGTATGGGGTCAGTCTGATGATGATCGAGATATTGGTGGAGATGTCGAGTGGGATAGTTCCTCTGAATGAATTCTGAGTTCTCTATCGAAAGCCTTGAAGGACTCCACTTCAGGGTACGTTCATGGTCGATGAGTTATGGCAGTCCATCTTCGACCATTGCCTAGAGCATGGAATCCTGATTAAACGAGAAGTCAAGTATAAATTGCTGCAATTAGATGACCCTATGGCAGTTGTCAAAGCCGCAGAACCGGGATTCTTGACACTTGATGACGTCACCTTGCCTGTCAACGTTTCACCCTTGGTGGAAAAGCCGCAAGACTTGGCACGTACAGTCGCCCCAATAGTAGAGAAAGAACCCGTTTCAGTAATGCGTGCCCATGGCCTTGCTGATTATGACATGGATGATTTTCCGATGTTGGCAAAAGATGCCTCCAGCGATGTTGAAGTGCACTGGGACATTACAGGGAATAGCACTACTGAGGGTAAGATGCCCGATATCCGTTCCTGTTTCAATGACCGATTGAAACGCATCAAGCAGATGATTATCAAGACGGGTATGCCATCTAGAGCAAGCGACATCGCTAGACTTCAAGCAGAGAGGCGACGATATACTGGCTTTGAGAATATAGCCTGTGCCATCGGTCTGGTAAGCGACCCTAGAAACACCAAGAATGGACATCTCATCTTTGAATTGGAAGATCATAGTGGGTCAATGGTTTGTCTATTGCGTAAGGATAACGAAGACCCGAACCCAGTGGTAAAATCTGGAATAATGCCAGACAATGTGATTGGAGTATCCGGCTCCTTCAGCAGAGATGGTGATCTATTCTATGTTGAAGACTTACATTGGCCTGAAGCACCCCTTAGAACTCGCACCCATGCTGAGCAAGGCGTCAGCGTTGCCTTCCTATCGGATATCCACGTAGGTTCCAAGACTTTCCTTGAAGCACAATGGCATAAGATGGCCAAATGGATGAATGAAGACCCTCTTGGACACACCATCAAGTATCTCATACTCTCTGGAGATGTGGTTGACGGGGTGGGTATCTACAAGGATCAAGACAAGGAATTGGCGATTACCGACCTCTTTGCACAATATTCACACTTCGCTAAACTAATCGAATTGTTACCTGATTGGGTAGAGTGTATTCTTCTGCCAGGAAATCACGATGCCGTACGCCCTGCAGAGCCTCAACCAGCACTGGACCCTGAGATTCAACAAGATTACAATACTACTAGATTCGTAGGTAACCCCTGTGAATTTTCCTTACATGGAGTCAGGTTGTTGTCATATCATGGTAAGAGCATCGACGACTTCGTTGCTGGAATGCGTACAATCAGTTACGGAAAACCTGTCGATGCTATGAAACAGATGTTGTTGCAAAGACACTTGGCCCCGCAATGGGGTGGCAAAACTCCGTTATCTCCCGAACCGATGGATAATCTCGTCATTTCAACTATTCCTGATATCTTCGTTACCGGACACGTACATGGACATGCATGTATCAATCATCGAGGCACCACCCTCATCTGCAGCAGTACTTGGCAGGATCAAACCTCGTATCAGCGCATGTTGGGATTCCAACCACAACCTTGTATTCTTACAGTGGTCAATCTAGGAACTCACAAGACGGCCTCTATTCCATTCGCATAATCAAATGCGGTCATTCTTGCGGCCACGGAACATTGCGAGAGTAGTCAAGAGTACTACGAATAACACAATCACCTGCACTACTGGATCAGCAAACAGATTCACTTCACCCGACTTGGCCTTTTCATTCTCCTCATCGACAGCATCACTCTCTTCGACTTCAAATTGTTGGATGCTGCTGCTATTGCTATTTCCAGATGCATCGCTGGCCTCCACCACTAGATTCCATGTTCCAACGGCAAGTGGTTCACTAGTCAAAAAGTGGTTCTTATCGAGAGCCAAAGCCGAACCCTCCAACACGATTTCAGTACCGCCCTTGGTCAATATTACTCGCTCGCTAGCCTTTTCAGATGTATACCACGAAATCATTACTCTACCACTCTCATCCACGACGCTGAGAATATTGAGTATCTCAGGTGGCGTCTCGTCAATCTCAGAAGAAGTGTTGAAGGCCAGAGATATCGGATCAACACCTTCTACGCTAATATTGCAAGTATAGGCAGTTCCTGTTGCAAGACCACTGATCGAAACTTGATGGTTTGTACTTGCTGAACTGCTTACTGAAGCATCCCCACAAGCAACTTGAGCAGTTGCTTCCCTAGTTGTTTGAAAAGTAATGATGGCACTGTTTGCTGTTATTCCATCCACCATTGCCCCGAACACCTGCTGCGCCAACTCAGGAATCTCAATTCCTGTTAACACCGCATATCTCTGTTCTGAAACCGAGTAATCGGACAACATGGCATTCTGACTAACACTTTCCTCGGTCAACATATCGAGGATGTTGGGGTCGTAATCAATTCCATCCACAGAAGATGGGTCTGCGCCACCACCCAACCTCCAAGTCCCTGCTTGATCATCAACATCCCTCCATTTTCCGGGGCCGAAGCCATCTTGGCTTCCTAGAACTATGACGTATCGATAGTCAGCAACATCAGAACCCAATACCTCTTTGTTGACCGTTATGCTGATGACTTCGCTATCAGAATCGGCTGAAACTTCAATTCCCCTAGCCAAGGTCTCTCCAGTCTCTGCAATGACCGCCTTGACCGCTCCAGGTTCTCCGGTCGCAGATATCGCAACCTCCCATGCCCAGTCATCGTGCACAACTGCATTAGCGCCTTCCAACATCTCAGTTCTACCATATGATGTGGGTCCTTGGTCAACGTAAATCTGTACGATTTGATGGCTGAATCCATTGCTCATGGACCAGATATTGGTGATGTCTTCAACCTGTAATTCAAAACGCGCATTCCAAGAACTCTGATGGATTTTGACATTCTGAATATCCCACAGATTACCATCCGCAGCAAAATCGCTTGCTAATGGTGCAGTTATTGCCCCATCCCGATCAGCATCCCCAGTTTCATCATCCAAATCGAGGAGAGTTATCCACTCCTCAAGGTCCGGCAGAACTACTTCGGCAGGGGCCCCGGGTGCCATCTCTAATTCTGTACCATCACCTTGGGCAGTTGAATTAGCAATCGAGGTAACCACCTTCAAACGCGTCGTATACCTCGGAGCAAGTCCTACTTCAGACCATGGAATACTGAACTCATAAACATCCTGAGCAGCGCAACCACCAAGAGTAGAAGATGAGGAATATACCCACTTTTCGTTATCTCCAACCTTGCCCTTGGCCTCGAATAGGTTCCACTTGGCCCTGCCATCATCTCTTAACTCAGAGAAATCAAAGGAGACCATGTACTTGGCAGGGAAGCCGAGAATCTCATTTCCATAATAGGTGCGGAAATTAGTTTCCACTTCATTGAAATTGATGGCATTTGATTGCATGAAATATATCGAAAGGTCGGGTTCACCCGACTCCCAAGATAATATCTCCTCAGGTAGAGCATCAGGCATGTCCACTCTGAGGTGTAGATTACTGGAATCATAACCCACGTGGAAGGAAGTGATATCCATCGGTACACCATTCATGTTGCTCGCATCATACCTTGCAGCATCATCCCATTCTCCCGGCAATGCCAAGCCATCAATCATTGGTTGCATGACCCCCCCATAAGGCGTATCGAATGGCGCAGGGTTAGTCCAAAGGTCGAGAAGATAGGGCGGAAGATCGAGACCTACTGCTTTGTAGATGTTCGAAAGATGTACCTTGAACAGGGTATCCCACAACTCATCATAGCCGCTATCCTGATCTAGACCGTACCACCAAAACCAATCCGAACCTTCAGCGATGTACAATGATTCCCAAGCAGAAGTCAATCCGGAGTGAGTAGGATTGTCTGCTTCAAATGCGACCAAGGCTTTACGCGCTTCTACCAATCGTTGCCAAGCCAGAGACTCTTCCTCTTCACCAGCCCATGTGGAAAGAGTTCCATCTATCCACGAACCTTCGTTGATTACGTCGATGCTTTGAGTCGCCTGATTATCTTCAAGGAATTCGGAAGGCGTCATGGTGCGAATCGTCGGATGACTTTCCAATCTAGAATACCATTCCTGCATGAAAGGCCTTGCTCCATCATGATGTTGGAACTCCGACATGAACATCCAATTCTCTCCATCCAAAGCGACAGTCAAGATGTGTTTACTTGGGTCCTCTCCGGCATCGATTAACTCCTGTCTGACTCCATCAATGTGAGCGATGAAATCGGAAACTGCGGCTTCTGGAGTCATCGAACCGTATTGGAAGGCGATGCGATCTGAAATCACGCGGTCTCGGAAGAAGGCTGTAATCTCGCCACCATCTTCTCCTGTAACCGTCCATGGACTAGCCAGTACAGTTGCATCTTCAGGATTTGGATGACTGCCGTCAGACATGGTCGAACGCGCTAGATTCTCTTCGTCTGTGACAAACCAATCAACTCCTGCATCGACGAGTGGCTGAATCATTGCAGGAGAAGTCGATTGCTCACTCGGCCACATTCCCGTTGGACGGAAGCCCATGTGCGAAGTGAACATGTCCATACCCCTCTGCAAATGCTCGGCTGTATCATCCGGCCAAGCATCCTTACGTACAGTAATGCCATCCTCTTCAGTCCATCCTGGTTTCATCAACAATGGTAGAATGGGATGATAGTAAGGTGTTGTAGTCAACTCTACCTGACCACTGGCAGCCAAATCAGAATACATTGGAAGCACATTTGCCATCTGCTGGTGCTGATAATCCAAGACATCCTGTAAATCATCGAATGTGAAACCACTACCTTGTTCAAACAACGCAATAATCGAATCATTGCGGTGAGAAGGTCGCGAATCCGATTCCGGGTCACCTAATTCAGAATAATTCCCTTGCACATAATATGGTGACAACTGGAAGAGATGCCATAGAACCTGAAGGTCAAGCAAATCTTGAGGTGGCAACAATTCATCGTCCATTATGGTAGCAGGTTTGAGATTATGAAGAGTCCTAGAATGCAGAGATTTGTACGCGGAGGATGCGGGATATAACCAACCCAATATCTCATCATCAGCACTGACATTGTAGACCCATCCGCTGTTCCAAAAAGATTGGAATTGCATTGTATGCAACTCTAATTCGCTCATCTCAGGGTAGCCAGTCACAGCTCCAGTTTCATCAACTGGCCAAGGTCTTCTAGCCCAATCGGTATGTACATCCAAGGTCTCATTCTCATGGTAGTCAATCAATTGCTCCATGAAGGAAGGAACCAGATTGTAGACCACCTTAGTTCCAGGACTCTGTGCCAATATCCCGGGGCTGTCCACATATTCTGTCATCGCGTGTACCCTTACCCAAGGCATCTCGTACTTACCGGTAAGCATATTCTTGTAATACGGCTGATGCTGATGGAAGATTATCGCCAAATTTAGAGCATCATCAACCTTTACGAAACCTCTCTCATCCTTGACAACCTCACTTGATGAAGGATCGCTACTGTTCAATTGCAACTGATAGTAGTGAGTAAAAGTCTCAGCAGCATTGCTGCTGGCAGGATTCTCTAGTGGGAAGGAAGTCCAAACATTACCTTCATCTTGCCATTGTGCCCAAGCCACAAGTCCGAATGAATCGGGAGAGCCTATGCTCTGCAATGGAATCGAAATCTCAGAGACCTTGTTTTCCTCCCAACCAATCCATGCATCTATTCCGTGGTCAACTACTGATTCCCAAGTTGTTCCGCTCCATGATAACAAGTCGAAATAATTCGAATCTTCCAGCACGAAAGCAAAGTCGCCAAGGAATGGAAGAGTATGCGCTAGATTCCATTCCTTGGAAAGTGCACCACCATCTTCACTGGTATTAAGATAGACAAAGAGGTCAGCACCTTCTGTTTCAGAAGCCCATGCTGTTCCATTCCAAGCAATCATCAGGTGCGTAGAATTCCAGTCTAAATGCAAAGAAACAGCATTTGAATCGGTTGCCATCAGGGTCTCTGGCCCCCAGTCCGAAATATCTCCGTCGGCTGAAACATCACCGGATGCCAACGTCAACCACTGAGGTAAGAGAAAAATCGCCACAAGGCAGAAGGCTATTCGTCGCACAAGGCCCGCGAAGAGATGATGTTGTCAAAGGTTTTCGGCAGTTCGGGTTGACATGACGCACTACTCCGGAATCTTGTGCCACCTTACATCACTTCCTTCTGGAAACCTAGCAGATGCTGAACGGTTCATCGATGTGATTGCAGATTCGCAAGCCAGCGTCTGGCAAATGCTTCCAATTACTCCTCCAGATGGGCACGGCTCTCCATACTCATCCCCTTCCGCATTTGCAGCATGGGATAGATGGGTAGAGGATTCAAAAGAGGTAGAATTCGACATCTCGGCTGAATCATTTTGGCTGAAAGATTGGGCATTGTATCGAGTCATCAAACAAGAACAAGGTGGTAAGCCGTGGTTTGAATGGCCTGAAGAACTGAAGAACAGGGATGCCAAGGCTCTATCGCGCTATTCAATTTCTACCGTCATCGATGAACAGAAGAGGTTCATGCACCGATGGATGCAGATTAGGGCACATGCAAAGAGCAGAGGTGTCGCCCTCATAGGCGATTTACCCATATTCATAGCCCATGATTCGGCTGATGTCTGGGCGCACAGGGAATTGTTCCAACTCGACGAGAACGGAAAGCCAACTGTCGTTGCCGGAGTTCCGCCTGATTACTTCAATGAAGATGGCCAACGTTGGGGCATGGTGCTCTATGACTGGAAATCTCATGAGGCTGAAGAGTGGCAATGGTGGAGACAACGGATGAAGAGGATGCTAAGGCTATTTGACATGGTAAGGATTGACCATTTCAGAGGTTTCCATTCAGCCTGGGCAATCCCGAGTGATTCCCAAACTGCTAGATCAGGAGTATGGCAAGATGGGCCGAAAGATGCCTTGCTAGAGCAGTTACTCGATGTTGCTGGTAGCCCTGAACACATCCTTGCCGAGGACCTAGGGATCATTCCTGCGGAAGTGGATGAACTACGAAAGAAGCACGGATTGGAAGGCATGGCGGTGCTCCATTTTGGGTTTGATAACGATAACTCGGACAATCCACACCGACCTGAGAACATAACATACGACAAAGTGGTATACACAGGAACGCACGACAATGATACCACAAATGGATGGTGGAACAATGCACTTCCACAAACGAAGAAACGGCTTGAAAGATATCGAATCGAAGGAGAATCGATACCTCAGTGTCTAATTCGGCTAGCACTGCAATCAAAAGCGGGTATGGCAATCATCCCACTACAGGATATCATGGAACTAGGAAGTGAAGCCAGAATGAACATGCCAGGGACCGAAAATGGAAACTGGAATTGGAAATTCACATGGGATGAATTACCGGAGTTCACACTGAAGCGCAAGGAGTCAACATCATAACTCGTTCAACAGGGGTGCGAAGCATGGGAGCCATAGCATACCTGTCTGCAGAGATTGGTCTCGAGTCAGCTCTACCAACCTATTCAGGGGGACTTGGAGTCCTCGCCGGAGACCACGTCAAGGCAGCGGCTGATGCTGGACTTGACCTCATTGCAATTAGCCTGCTATACAGACAAGGATATGGGAGGCAACATGTGGATTCGCAAGGGATTCAGAGTGAGACCTACCCCGAATTCAATCCTGCTGAATTTCTTGATGACACAGGTATCGAAATCGCCTTACCACTAGAAGGTAGAACCTTATTTTCGCGGATTTGGAAACGAAGGGTCACTGGAGTTTCTGGTTCATCGGTGGACGTATTGTTCCTCGACACCTTGCACCCAAATAACTCAAGCGAACACGTCGCTTTAGGAGAACGTCTCTATGGCGGTGACGACTCGACAAGAATAAGGCAAGAATATCTGCTTGGAGTTGGTGGAATAAGGGCCCTCAAGGCCCTTGGAGTATGGCCACTGAGAGGAGTACATTTGAACGAAGGACATTGTGCCTTTGCGGCGTTGGAATTGTTGCGCCAAGGTTGGAGTCGCAAGCAACTCAAGGCCCAGAGCCTATTCACTACCCACACCCCAGTTCCCGCAGGACATGACAGATTCTCGTGGGAAGAAATGGAAAGCGTGCTTGGTGAACT
>DAWL01000091.1 GCA_002505935.1 Euryarchaeota archaeon UBA226
TCGAGCGGTCGGCGCAGTTCCTTGCTACCTCCAAATAAACGGTGAACGAATCTTTCTATTCGACTGAATTTTTTCTCAAACCTTAGGACAACGCGTCTTCCGCTAACTCCCCCCTCCTCAGGGTGAGGTCCTGCATTACCAAATCGTGCCCACCATACCGGCAGACGCACAGGATAGGTTTCAGCAAGTTCATGCTCTTCTATGCCAGGAATTTTCATTTCAACACCCCCTACAAAGTCCAAGTCCAAATCACTAATGTCAACATGCTGATGCAACCGAGAATCGCACAGAAACGCATCAACTCAATTTTCTCAGTATAGTTCTTGAGAAACCAAGTCAACATGCCCAATGCACCTACTAGGACGAAGAGGGCGTACCAAAGGTCCGGTAGTTGCATGGTCCCCTGTAGGGAATGCTGCTCAAGATGGTGTCGCTACCATGAGAATCGACAACGCGGACAATTGCTTATTTGAGACTTGGCCATCGCATCAGCCCAGCCACCGCATTCGGGACATTGACTCCATTGATGATTTTCAGTGAGAACCAAGCCGCTGATGATACAGTTAACCGATGGAAGAGTCGGGTTTTCCTTATTCTCGCTCAACTGAACAGTTTCAGATTCTTGAATCACAGGTTGGGCAACATCATCCTTGTCCTCAACAACCTCTACGGTCCCGAGGGAATCGAAGGCATTTTGCAATGGCTGCGCAGGTTCAGATTGCTCTGGAATCGTTGCATATTTGGCATCAATCTGATCTTGGGTCCATCCCGCATTCAACAATTGTGAATTACTGAATCCATCATCGTAAACTCTGTCTTGTGTGGTTTTAGGTTCGGGACTAAGCAGTGAAGTCGCAGCAGTCAATGATTGAATCTGAGGTGTTGTTTCAGAATAGGTATTGGGTACAGTTTGAACTTGAGTTGCAGGAGGGCCTGACGGCAAAGGCTGGTAAGTTTGTGCAGGATATGCAGTATTTTCTGCTCCAACTGTAGGTTGCGTTTCAGAGGAATATTCCCTTCCATATGTTTGTTGGTTTTCCACATATTGTGGTTCCTGCTGGAATTCTTCTTCCTCCTCGCTCCTAGAACGCGATAATGCGAGGAGGGCAACCACTGCAAGAATTAGGACTCCAGCACCACCGATATACATTGTCTCTTCGCCCATGGAGAACATGCCACTGGAGGAGGTTTGCTCTTTCTCCCAAGACAATGAAACTGTTCGCTTAAACAATGAGTCTTCTCCTCTTAATACTTCGATATCTAGTGTAGTACTAGTCAAATCCAATTTTTCTTGCGACAATTTGCAGTCCAGTGCGTAGAATGTTGGCGATGAACCTGTAGATTTGACGAGGGTAAGGTTGTGTTGATTGGAGATTTCTTTAGCATTACATACCGGAAGCAATGAACCTTCAAACACAACGGTCAGATACTCGTCTATAGAGGATGAACTTTCGAATTCAAGTTCAAAGAGATGATCTTTGCCACTATCCATTTTTGAATCAATGGTTTCTGAAACCAAATTAATATCCACTTGTTGTCTAATATCTGCGGTTATCTTCACTTCATGCTCTATGAGGTATGGTTGCTGATTTTCATCTTCCCCTCCCACTACTGCAATAGTTATGGTGACAATTGTGCCCAGTGGCAAGTCAGAATCGGTGCTAACTGAAACGATGTATTCAGAACTTGCCCCAGGTTGAAGCGTAGATGTCAACCATTCAGAACCTAGAGTTTGGGAGCCACCAATTTTTTCGACAATCACAGAGACTTGACCTCCGGGAGGGTTGGTTGAATGCAGGGCCCTGACTTTGATTCCACTATCCACCACATTTCCTTGATTTGTAACGCTAAAGATGAAATCAATCCTTCCAGTTGTCATCATATTCAATTCATCTTCATCGGGAGGATCTAATACTGGTCGTTTAACAGAAGATGTCAAGACCTCGTGAGATAGGACATTGTCCTCTAGATTACTGTCCACTCCTTCAAGCGGTTCAACAATGATTCTGAATTCTAGGCTTTCTCCAGCGACTTCGTTCGCAGGAGCCAAAATATGTAGTTGAACGATTGCGACATCCCTCAATTCATAGGATGGTGTCAACTCAAAAGGTCCAGTATAATTGATGCCATCAACAACTGTCCACCAATGCCATGTGCTGGGTAAGTCTGGAACAGTGATGACTGCATCTACAAACCCATTCCCTTCATTCTCAACTTCAAATGAGAAAATTGTAGCATTTCCTGGACGAATTAATGAGGGTAAATCTGTGCTTCTAATCATAAGGTCATGCATACTAGAGACTACGATTTCTGAGAACTCGAAATTACTTGCATTCATGCTTGAACGAGTGCTTTGAGCTTTAGGGACCAATACGGGCCCAGGGTCTCCAGCCTGCGCAGTTTCAGGTGCGGTGACTGTAATCGAATAGACAGTATTCGAACCGGGATTAATCGGTAGAATGGGGTATTCTGGAACATCTACTTGCCAAGTTCTACTGCCTTGAACATCCAGTTCGAAACTGAAGGTGTCTTGCCTGCTGGCATTGTTCCAAAGTGTGAATCTTACCGTTATTGAATCGCCGGGTTCAATCACCCACCCATTGCTTGGAACATGCTCTTCTTGAATACTGAATTCAGCATCGGAAATCATCGCAGCAGCGGCTTTGATCAATGAACTATCGGAGCGCGAGGGGTCACTTCTGCTGGTGACTTCCATGGTCACTGAACTACTGACATCAGGATCTTCACCCTCAGGGACACTGACTATGAATTTGATATTCGCAGGATTGCCGGGGGCAATTTGAACTGCGCTGTTTTGGTCCCATGCGAGTCCAAGCGACCAGCCTTCACGCAAATCAAATGGAGAGACTGTTAAGTCAAAAGTGTCGATTGAATCTCCAATATTTTCTACCTGCACAAAGAATTCACAAGAGTTTCCTGCAGCACATGTTGGTGTTGTTTGCAATTCGATAATCGATGGAATATGGTCGGGTAAAACGTTGATTTTGGCAGTGCTTGAATCCTTGACATTACTGTATTCCATACTGTGCGCAGAGAAAGTAAAACTCTGGTTTCCGGTACTGGCATTGGCACCAGGTTTGATGCGAATACGAATGTCCTTGCTTTCACCGGGTGAAACTCTGACTCCATTTTGGGTGTCAACATTGGAACCCGTTTCGTGGTTGAAAGCAACTTCCCAATCACTTGGAAGTCCTTGGACAGAAGGGATGAACCTGTCTGAAAGGTTCCCCTCATTGAATATTCGAACGGTATGATCGGACCATTCGCCTCTGCGTGCTTGCGAATCTGCTGGTGCTCCAGTACGCCAATCAAATTCTTCCATTTTCGCCTTTTGATCATAAAACATTACGATATCATCTATCCAGTAACCAATATCTTGGCCACTAGCATCACTGCTGAATGAGAAGCGAATTTGTGAAGATGTATGGAAGTGATTACTCGCCATTGGAACCGTTGGACTAACTTGAGAGCCTGAGGCTACTGAGAATGTCTGCCAATTGGTGGTCCCATCCAAGAAATTTCCATCTATGGTGCCAGTTATTGAAGCCATTTCTTCCCATGTTCCATCATTACTTCTCGCTTGTATTGAAAGAGAGTCTCCTTGCTGCACAGAACCTGTATAGAAGAAACTCAATCCAACCACTCGACTAGGGCTTGCTACAGCATTTGATAGATCCATTACTGGCATGTCTAGGTTTGTTGACCACGATGCTCCATAGGTGCTCGATTGACCATTTCCAACATGGCATGAAACGCCTGCTGAAGTTGAGGTATCACTATTCGAGGACCAGCCAGTGCCAGCAGACCAAGAAGATAGGTCATCGCAGTTGTCATAATGATATGCAATAGTCATGTGGCGCGTTTTGAGATTGTTGCTGTAGACATCATCATTGCTATTTTGTAAGCGTATCTCCATGGTGTGATTACCAGTATATGATGGGGTCCACGTGAAACTTGTAGAAGAACTGCCAGAAGCCGGCACATTGGGGAAAGTAAAACTGGTATTGTGTAATTCAAACATGATGTACTCATCATGCAGAATCACTACTTCTGTTGGGAATGAAGCGGAGTCGCTGGTTCCACTGTTCGATGCTGTAATTGAGACTGTCATGGGTACGCCAGATACTCCATCTACCACGAAGAGGTTAGCAGGACGATTGAATCCAGAAATCGGATGATTACTGCTGAACATCTGGTATTTGTTTGTATCAGCACTGTTTTGGTATTCGATGTCAATATCGCTAACGTAAACGTCGATACCTGATCTTCCAGAGGCCGCTTGTGAGGGATGAATGATTGGTGCAAAGGCTGGCAAATGGCTGCAGAAGAGCAGTGCGATGATGATGCTGACTAGTCGCTGCCGCATGAGCCTCAGATGTTATTCATAGACAAGATATTTGATGCTGACGACGGATAGTATAGCCTCATCATTCCTCTTCGGTATCAGAATTCAATAGGTCAATTGGCTCATCATCCCTCATTCTAGTGAAGATGTAAATGGCCATTACTGGGACTAATACCATGATGAAGCAACCGATTACTGCTGCCATGGACCACATTAACTCTGTCGCAGTGTCCAGAGAAAATTGAGTCACATCATGTAATTCTTCATTGACAAATACCATCTCTATATTTGGCTCCTCTGAATGATTTCCGGGCATCGTTACTCGAATTTCCCATAGTTTCTCTGCAAATTCGCTAGAAACTATCTCTTCAGCCATCTCTCTAGCTTCATCGATGTCTTTTGCTCTTACCGTTCCACCGTCGCGAGTAGCAGGATCTGGGTCGGTCAACCCAATGATTGTGATTCGGCCATTTTCTGCGGTGGCTGAATGCGAAGTTGATTTGCGACAGTCGCTAGCACAATTGAAAATCTCTGCATCTTCATCCCCTAAATCTGCATGGCTATACCAACCGCCCATGTTCACAACTTTGAGCGAGGTTCCCACTGGAACATTTTCGAGGCTAGTATTAATCCAACTGAGGTTGCTGACATTGACCTGTGTCTGCCAGATCCATTGGGTGCTTTCATCTCCATTTTCGTCGGTCGAAACACTTCTATTCAACATGGATAAATCGGCTTCAGTCTCCTCATTTGAGTTGGAATAAAGGTAGTATTCACTATCGATTGTAGCACCATAAACAGCATATGATAAAATGAAGATTAGGGTCAATCCCAAACCGATTAGCGTGCGAATCAGATTAGGATTCTGCGCCAGCGCCCTCTTCATGGAACAAGGTGGCGGCTCGCTCTTCAAAAATGTCTTCACGTCTCATTTTATCTAAACGGGAGGGCCTACGGCCCCCCGTGGCCTTCAAATAGAGGAGGTCTGTCGGCGACTCGCTCGGTGTTGTACATGACCACGTTTCGCGATATTCCAGCAGATATGCTTCTTCCGGTATTGGCGGACCGCCTTGCCGACATGGATGGCATTTCTGCACCTGAATGGGCCAACCATGTCAAGACCGGGATTCACAGAGAGCGCCCCCCTTCCGATGATAATTGGTGGATGATGCGCAGTGCTGCTGTATTGCGTAAGGTTGCAAGGCATGGTCCTATTGGGACTACGCACTTGGCTCAGGCCTTCGGAGGCAAGGTAGATCGGAATTCAGCACCAAATAGAGCAGGCCAGGCTAGCCGCAAGGTAGTACGTACCTGTTTGATTCAGTTGGAGGATTGCGGCCTCGTCGAGAAGGTAGTTGACAAGGAAATCAAGAATATTGATGATGAAACTCAAGTGATTTACAGTGGACGTGTTATTACTCCTGCTGGCCACAAGTTGCTCGATGACGTAGCTCGTGAGATGCGTTCACTGGCTGAGGAATCTTATCCATTCCTTGCAAATTATTGAGGAGAGTGAGGAGTTGAGCAGCATGGCATCAGGACATGATGACGAACTGACTCGTCTCAGAGAAGAACGCCTAGCCGCTTTGCAGAAGCAGGCTGAAGAACAAGCCCGCGCACAATTAGAGAGCGAAGAGCGTAGCCAGTTAGAATCACAAGAGAAGGCCCATCTTTCTCAGGCCATGAAAACAATTCTCAAGCCAGAAGCTAGAGAGCGTTTAGCGCGACTTGAATTGAGTCGTCCAGAATTGGCTGATGAAGTAAGAAAGCAATTGGCTGGACTACATGAAAACGGACAAATCGCAGTGCCAGTTTCTGATGAATCCTTGAAGACGATTCTGGCATCGCTTGATTCCGGTAAGAGGGAGTCAACGATAAGGAGAATCTGAGGTGAAAAGATGGCAAGAAATAAACCCGCAGCCAAGAAGATTCGCTTGAATAAGGCGACAAAGCAGAATCGTAGAGTACCCGTATGGGTGATGATGAAGACGGGTCGAAAGACTACAACTCATCCACGCCGTCATAATTGGCGCAGGAGCAAATTACAGAGGTGAGAATATGGCAAGAGCATCGGTCAGCGAATTGACAGTTCCATTGCGTGGTGCTTGGAACATTACGCGTTTCAAGCGTTCACCCAGAGCAATCAAGATCATCCGCCGAGAGGTTATTCGCCATCTCAAGGTCTCTGAAGAAGAGGAAGTGTGGATTGACCCTGCAGTCAATGAGCACGTTTGGAACAGGGGCATTGAGAATCCTCCTCGCAAGGTTAAGTTGTTGATAACCCGGCACGATGAAGCAGACATACCAATCGAGGTTAAACTGCTCGAAGATTGAAATTCAATGGAGTTGAGAACATGGGAAATATCAGGCCTTCATTCATAAAAATTAGAGCCATCAGATTGGTGGAGGAACACGGAGAGCATTTCACTGATGATTTCGACCACAATAAGAAGATGGTTCAGAAGCTGACCGACGTAGGTAATAACAAGCGCATGAGAAATTGGATTGCAGGCTATGTCACTCGCTACCGCCAGCGACGCACCGATTGAACGGGGCGTGTATATGGAAAAGGTCCTCATCAATTGGGACCGTAATCCGGTGAGTATCCATCATTCTAGTAAGGATGTCATAGATGCTTGCTTGTTGTATCTAAGGAACCAACATATGGTTCGCAAGCGTTCAATTTCTATGCCTGATAGAGAAAGAGGTGGTTATCTTGCCTTCATTTACCAAGTATTTGATCCACAATGGGTGATTTCTTGGGATGAAAGAAGATTGTCGGAGGAAGAATAGCATGGGGGATAGGGCGGATATTCCGCTACCGGAACATGCCAAAGATGTGGTTATAGTTCTCGTACGTACTGCCAATCCTGGGAATCTTGGGGCCGTTGCAAGGGCAATGCTGAATTTTGGATTTACCAAATTGCGCTTGTTGGACGCTCAATGTGAAATTGATGAGGATGCTAGGAAACGCGCTAAATTCGCAGGCTCTGTATTAGATGATGCTCAGTTCCATACTGATTGGGATGAATGCATGAGTGATATTGGAATGGTCATTGGAACCACAGGGAAAAGGGAGGGTGGAGGCAAGACGTCCTTCCGGCACTTGATGGACTTGGAA
>DAWL01000090.1 GCA_002505935.1 Euryarchaeota archaeon UBA226
GTATCGCTGATGCCGAGATCGCTGGAAAGGTTTGAAGCCGCTGTAATTACTTTGATTCCCATACGGCGGTATGCTGGCATTGCCTTGCCATCTCCTCCTTCGACGAATCGTGAGCCGATGACGATATCCGCCTTGCCATCCTTTATTGGTTGGATGATTCGGGGAATGTCCTCTGGATCGTGTTGGCCATCTGCATCCAAGACTACCAATATGTCAACATCTTCCTCGATTGCGCGGTGGAAGATCGACTTCAAAGCTCCACCATATCCTCTGTTGAATCGGTGGCGGATGACATCTGCGCCCATTTTCGAGGCAATACTCGCACAACTATCAGACGAACCATCATCGACGCAAATTACCTTGGATACGTAATCCTGAGTTCGCATAAGGATGGTGCCTATGGTCTCCTCTTCGTTATACATCGGGAGGCCCGCGATAACGTTCAGAGGGCCGTCTTCTGACTGCTCCATCATTATATTCCGGAACCGGCCCGTGTTTAATTCTTATTCAACCATAACAGAATATTGCTTGAATCAAGACGTTGTACTGCAAAGTAATTCACTCAGGCAACAGGTGGCTGACGGTGGTAACTGCGCGCTCACCATCGATAACTCGGCGAACTGCGGCCATGCTGATTACCAGTGGTACGTAGGTCTGTCCATCGCTGGTTGTGTATGCATTGCAATCGCTGAAAGCACTGGTGTTGACTGAGATCTTCAGTGCCCCACCCGCATTGCTCTTGCGCACATATCCGACCAACAATGACGCACTCTTGTCATCATCCTGATTCTGGTCATTCTCTTCTTTCTGCTCATTCTTCATTGTTTTTTTTGTCATTTTTTCACATTCCTGGTGCTTATAATCGCCTGCGGCGCACCTATTCGCAGGCAATGACGCTCAAACCGGGGTTTTCTGCTGCGTCGAGTCAATCGCTTGAAATTCAAGCCATATCAAGGTCTTGTGATTTCACTGTCAAGGTATTTGTATGCTGTAGTTTGGGGCTCTAAAGCCGCTGACTGGTTTGCACAATCCTCAAACCAACATTCTTGGTCGCCGGTGCGAACGCTATGTTGCATCTAGTCACTGGTGGTGCCGGATTCATTGGTTCGCATTTGGTCGACCAGTTGGTCGAAAGAGGAGATAGTGTCAGGGTTTTCGACAATTTTTCTAGTGGACGAGAGGAATTCCTTTCGGGGCACGACGATGGTGGGGCAGTTGAGTTGTTCAAGGGCGATTTGCTCGATTTAGAGTCGGTAATAGAGGCTGTCGAAGGAGTGGATATGGTCTGGCACCTCGCCGCAAACCCAGATATCCGTCTTGGAACAAGAGTTACCGATACCGATCTCAAACAGGGAACTATCGCAACCTACAATGTCGTTGAAGCGATGCGCCTAGCAGGAGTCCAAGATATTGCATTCTCATCGTCTTCAGTGGTATATGGTGAGGCGGAGGTTATGCCAACTCCCGAAGACTTCGGTCCGCTTTTCCCAATCTCCCTTTATGGTGCAAGTAAATTGGCTGGTGAGGCATTGTTGACATCATGGTGTGGTACCTTTGGCCTACGATGCTGGATTTTCCGCTTTGCCAACATAGTTGGGGCGAGGGGTACTCATGGAGTCATTTTTGATTTCATCCACAAACTCAAGGCTGACCCTACCCGCTTAGAAGTTCTAGGTAATGGCTTGCAAGAGAAGTCATACATGGAGGTAGGAGATACTGCTCGAGCAATGATTCATGTCGTCGATAACTCAAGTGAGCAGATAAATTGCTTCAATCTTGGCTCGGGAGATACTTGTTCAGTTAGGAGAATCGCTGAGATTGTAGTCGAAGAGAGCGGTTTTGGCGATGTCAGTATCGAGTATACCGGAGGAGATCGTGGATGGGCAGGAGATGTACCAAAGGCAATGCTCGCCGTAGAACGACTCATAGGTCTTGGATTCACCCCCGAATACAATAGCGAGGATGCCATCAGGCACACTGCACGCTGCCTGATAGAGGAAATAGGATTGCATGAATAGGATGTGATGAATTGAAGATGAATGAATTAGCAAGACACAGCAGGGCTGCCAGCGATACTAGAATGGGTAGTTTACTGTTCATCATGGGAGTATTTCTGGTCGCAGTCATGATTGTTTTCTCTACTACTGATGCTGTCCCTATGGGGGTAGATGAAGGAGAGATGCCTCCAAATGTTGAGGGTAAGGCGCACCAATTTGGCGCAGGTAATGTCTGGTATGATTTTGATTTGTACGAACTGACCGCATCGAACTGGACAGAAGGAGACCTCAATCATTCTTGGTTTGTAGTCGAGTTCATTTCCACTGACTGTTCAGTATGTATGGGTCATGGCGATGTTATGGAGGACTTGTCTACCGCATGGAAAGGAAGGGTTCAATTCATTGCCGTAGCGGTCGATTTCAAGAATAACGAGGCATTTACCTCAACACCTGAGGAGATAATTGCTTTCCAAGAGAAGACCGACTTTGTTGGTTGTAATCATGGAAGTTCAAACTGTAACTCTCGAGACGGCGGTCCGCATGAAGAGATAATTTACGTCGATGATCGAGACGCTTCTTCCATGGAAGATTGGGGTATTAGTGGAACGCCTACTAGCTTTATCCTCAAACCAAATGGTATTGTTGCTTGGAACCAGAGAAACAACGCTGGGCAGGATTTAGGTGAGGCAATGTTTGAATTGATTCCATCTGATGGGCTTGGTGGTGCTTGATGTTTGATAGCAACGTCTGGTTAGCAATTCACGCTTCAATCATCATCATTGGAATATACATCGCCTCACCTTTCTCGGCTGCTCATTACAAGGAAGGAAGTTGGAGGGCATTGTTCGCCCAACCAAGGCAGAGGCTATTGACAGGTCTTTCTTTCGTCATCCTTGGCGGTTTCACCGTTAGTACGCATACCTGGTGGTTTCACAACAAGTATCACGAGATGGGAGGAGATATCGGTTGTTCTGCTTTTGGAGCATTCAGTTGTGGAGACGTTCTTGCTAATTCTGACTTCAATACGGTTCCTGTATTAGGTATTCCATGGGGAATGGTTGGAATGTTGGCATTCGCAATGCTCGGATTTCTTGCTATCAGTGTACGCAGAGAGCATAATGCCTCTTGGGCCTATACATACCTGAATGTTGGCTATGT
>DAWL01000147.1:0-4185 GCA_002505935.1 Euryarchaeota archaeon UBA226
AGGACGCAACACAATCCACAGATAGTGATGGAGATGGGTTCGGTGACAATTTATCTGGAAACAATGCAGACGATTGTCCAAACGAGGCTGGCACTTCAATGCAGGCCAGTAAAGGGTGCGTAGATGGAGATGGAGATGGATGGGCCGATGAAGACGATGCATTCCCTGATATTCCGAGCCAATGGCAAGATTCTGATGGAGATGGATGGGGCGACAACCAGAGTTCTGGTGCTTCAAGAGTGGACAACTTCCCTGATGACCCTGATTCATGGTCTGTGACCGTATCTCTAAACTGTATACAATCCGATCTTATCCTCGATATGATGAAGCAAAAGGAACTGGTAGTCACTTGTACTGTAAGCAATGAAGCCGATATCTCAGTAGTTGCTATTCTCATTTGGGACATGCCGATAGGAATGGATAGTGATGACAACAGGCAGATATTACAATTCACCAGTGCAGGAACTGCAGGTGCAGTGAAGGAAATAGTGCTCAGAGCAAGCGGGACAAAAGTTGGAGAATACCTCTCAGTGATTAAGACTGAAGCGCCCGGTGCAGAACAAGCGATGGACAGCGTGACCATCGAATTACAGGTTGTCGATACTACTCCGGAAGACGATGCAGAAGCAGAATCCGCAAGCAATAGCAAAGGTGATTTCAATTTGGCAGGAATCGAGATGAGTACAGAAAATCTGCGACTAATTATCGCTGGTGCTGTTCTCGTGGTGGTCGGTCTCGGCATTGTGATTAGAGTTGTCAAACCAAAGACTCGAAAACAACGCAAAGGAACGCAACAATTCATCTCAGGCGGACTCTTTGCAGAAGGTATGCCCCCTCCACCAGAGCCGCCAAGTTGGCAACAAGAATCATCCTGGAAATACTGATTCCTCGTCAAGATACGAGACCGAAATCAATACATCCGAAAGGATGGTCGCAGGTCCATCCAACGCGGGTGTGGTGAAGTGGTATCACCTGAGGTTTCCAACCTCATGTCGTGGGTTCAATTCCCGCCACCCGCACTTTTTCTTCACCAAATCTCTTCGCCTAAGCCAAATAGAGCTCGCTTTGAAGGCCCCTT
The DNA here is from genome assembly GCA_002505935.1 of Euryarchaeota archaeon UBA226. Taxonomy (GTDB): domain Archaea; phylum Thermoplasmatota; class Poseidoniia; order Poseidoniales; family Poseidoniaceae; genus UBA226. The sequence goes on from DAWL01000147.1 coordinate 1,079, forward strand.
TAGCAAGAGAAACAAAACAACGCTTGATGTATTACACTCTTCCAGCAGTAAACATGGCCGAAGCAGAAAGCTCTGATTCAGTAGTCCATGATTCCAAAGGTATGTGGCGGTGGATAAGCGGAGGTGCTGTAATTGCTAGCATGTGTTGCCTTCCTAGCGTTGTTCTGGTAATGTTCGGGCTTGCTAGTATCTCAACCGCTGCTGCATTATCCAATGAGATGTACTTCGGACCTGCTAGATACATCTTCTACGCTTTGGCTCTAGGGTTCCTTGCATTTGGCCTCTGGCGTTATTTCCGTCAACAAGGAATCTGTACTCTGGATGAAGCCAAGAGACAAAGAAGGAGAGTTATCAATACCTCTCTTCTTGTATTTACGATTGCCATCATCACATATCTGATCTTCAATTATGTCATTCTAGAGATTCTTGGAATAGCAGTTGGCCTACCTTGGGAAGAAGCAGCATTCTGGAATTAGATTCTTCCTCGAACTGTCTTGCATCCGACCTCAAACTTCAGGTTTCCCTCATCGTCTCTTATTCGCTCAGCTAATTCCGCAATGAGCAATTCTTCAGCATCTAATTGTACTGTTTCTGCGGGCTTCCAAGCAACCGAGACATGATAGGCTTGAAACAACATATTCTTCAATTGAATTTTTTGATTTCCAATAGAAATTTCCTGTGTCTCCCCTACAATTGGAATTTCATTTGCAAAGGTAATGTCACGTGGGTTAAGATGCATACCCAAATGCATTGCTTTCTGAACGGCTTCCTTGCTCGTCCACAACCTTACTGCATCCTCAGGACGTTCCCGAATCATCTTGAGTTCCTCACCCTTACAAAACTGATCAAATGCATTACTAGCAATTACCCTATCTTCAGGTTCAGCATCGATTCCAACCCACCACCCTGGCTCGATTAATGCCACAACTGCCTTACCATGTGAATGCCCCAACGAAATCCCTGGAAGTTCTTGAGAACGGAATGTTCCTTGTATCCATCTCAACGAAGGCGCCCTCTTGTCATCTCTCACAACATGAATCATCTTAGGATCCAAGCCCCAACTAGACAAGCCTTCGGCGAGTGCGATTCTTGTAGAAATATGCTCTAATCGGCGTTTTTCTGTCTTGAATGACTGGAATTCATCAATATTCACCAAATCTGGAATTGTATCATACTCGGTTAAGATATCGAGCAATACTAGTGTGATTCTAGGGCTCTGATTGAATTCAAACACGCTCATCCATCCAGAGTGAACTTCATCTCCTCTGCCAAGGGAGCCATCGCTTTGAGTCTCAAACCTTTGAGAGACAATAATGGTGAATCATCCTCACCAACCACTACCACATCGTGTACCCCAACGCCTCCATCTTCCGTAGCGCGGCACACGCTTCTTACGCGTAATTGTTCTCCAACTTCAGGAACTGCAAGTACAGTCATCCACTCAATTCCTACTGGCAAAGACATCAATGAATCGCTTTCCATCGTCACTAGTCCAGCATTCTGGAATCCTGCCTCAACCAACATCGGTAAAGCCTCTAGAAGAATGGATTCGCCCTCCTTCTCTACTGCAAACTGATCTGTTTCGGGCAATTGATGGCGCATCAATGCAATACCATCTGCCCCTCTCATCTCTCCAACATCGAAACCTCGAATGATTCCACCGTGACTTTGGAACCTTGGGCCATGGAAGAATCGCAGATAGATGAAACTGGGGTGATGCTGCAACTCACCAGATGCTGGGATGCCGATGTCAGGAATATCGTGTAGTTCAGACGCCATATGTTTGGTCAAATCATTTGATTTGCGAACCAATCTGACTGTGGCCTTGTGATGCATCCTTGGATTGCCGAAGACCTCTCCCTTCGAATTGACCAAATCGCTCTCAAGGTGGCAAGAAACCCAATAGTGGTCGCGCTTGCGACGAACCAGTTCAGACACTATGCGTACTTTCTGGGGACCTTTGATCAATTTGATAGGCAAGCCGAACTCGACATTCTCAAAACCTGCAAGACAGAATTCCGGTAGTAGCAGTAAGGCGTTCTCAGCAAACATCTCCAATGCCATGACTCCCGGGTGATATGGTACTCCATCGATTGAATGGTCTGCAAGGAAGGGATGTGCCTCGGTAGAGAGCAAACACTCGCTGACCATTCGCTCGCCTTCTTGCAAATCCAACAAGCGGTCGACGAATGGGAAACGCGCAGGATCCGCAATCAATCCAGACATCATTGCTGGTAATTTCAGAGGTGGTGCGCGAAATGATTCGAACTTGTCCATTATTCCCATTGAACCACAGCACATGACTCTACGCTTACCGCCTCGGAGCACCTCATCAACAAAGATTGAGACCCCCTTGTCCACGGGTATCGTCTCGATTCCTGCTGCTTCGAATATTTTCTCTAGACTTCCACGTGTAGCCATTCCTACATCCTTCCATCCAGTCCAAGCCGTTGCTACTGCACGAGTTTTTCCCCCTGCTGTAAGTCGCGCCATTTCAGCATCCAAGACCGAATTCGCTGCGGCATAATCCGTCTGACCTCCATTACCTAATCGTCCAGCAACGCTGGTGAAACATGCGGCAAATCGAAGCTCTCCTCCTGAGTATTCAGCAGCACTAACCAAAGCCTTCCAACCATCTACCTTAATCGAAACAACAGTGGAGAAGGTCTGCCAAGTCTTCTCAGCGACCAGTTTGCTATCTTCTATTCCAGCCCCATGAACGATTCCGGTAATTGGGCCCTGACGCTTGGCAATTTCTTGCAATGAATCCAAGTCGGTGACATCGCAGGCTCGATATATCGCCTTATTTCCACTCTTGCGAATCTTCGCTATCGTATTGTGGATATCTCGGCTTCTGAGATATGGCTGCCAGGCCTTATTCCATTCTACCATCGAGACCTTTCCAGATTCGCTAGCAGCGACCAATTCTTCGCGTAATTGCATCTTACGCTCATTCAACTGATCCTCATTCCAATCCAACCAACCAGCAGGTTCGTCCATAGCCTCAGTACGACCTAACAAGACGAACATGGCACCTGCATTTCGACAAGAGTTGGCCAATCCGTTAATGGCTGCCGAGGTTACACCGGACCCGCCGCCACTAACCT
>DAWL01000147.1:4466-6041 GCA_002505935.1 Euryarchaeota archaeon UBA226
GCCGAGGTTACACCAGACCCGCCGCCACTAACCAACCAGACATCATCTGGCTGTAGGCTAGTAGGTTCGGCCACCAATTCCTCATCGAACATAACTAAACGCCAACGGCGCAGGTCCTTGTCGAAACCAATCTCTACATCTCCCCCGTTCTGTAACAAATCATCCATCAACAACTCAGCGACGTGGGAAGTATCTGCCGCCAACTCGGGGTGCAAATCCCATGCTCGACAACGAATATCAGTACGCTCATGTGCATATGATTTGACAATACCAGAGGCTCCGCATGCCAGAGAATTGAACCTCTCTCCAATGTTGCCATGTCTACCATCCATGGCGGACAAAGAAGCAACTACCGCTGATGGCGAGGATGCTAGAAGTTCATCGAGATACTTGAGCATTCCAAACAAGGAATGACTGGCCAAAGTAGCTGCTCTTGAAGAGGCGCCAACCTCCCAATTACTACCAGACAACTGTACTGGAGCAAAGTGCATGATACCACAAAGAGAATCATCTGTACACTCTTGCCTGATTTCCATACACATTTCATTAATCTGCGATTCCTTTGAAGGATCCACTCTGTACACTTTCTGTCCTGCATGTTCTTCGCAAACCATCTCCTTGAGTTCTAGTTCGAGGGATACACGAATGGTGGATAGTCCCTTGGATTGTAGTATTGAGCAAACCTCTTCGGAAATACCAATGCCATCATCAGTGACCAATACGGTTCCACTCAGAAGAATTGGATCTTTCTCAGAAAGGGCTTCCTCGACTTCGACCTGCCACCTGCGGACTCCTGCGCGTGGACTGGTCTGTAGGGCGGTCTCCTGCGATTGCTCTTCAGTGACCACCCTATTCGCTAAAGGGGATTCTTCCTCATCATCAGGAGGCGGTTCATCTCCCACAAGGTCTCGGGCCCCTGCCTCAAGTTCCTCCTTCTTCAAGTAGCGATTCCCATCATCGTGTACCTTAGCGGCTTCAACCAAAGCGTCTGCATCATCTAGGCCGTGCTCGGCAAGGACTGCAGAAACCACATTGTCCGAGTATCTCCAAGTCATTTTACTATCCTTCAACTCCTCTGCAGCAGCCTGAATCTCTTCCCGCTTGAGGTATCGATTGCCGTCATCATGTTTCTTGGCGACCTCGATCAATTCATCTCTATCGTCAAGATGGTATTCTGCAAGAACTTCTGAAAGCACATTGTCTGACCAGCGCCAAGGAACCTCCTCTGCTTCGCTCTCTGCAACACTTGAAACCGCTTCTGGAGGAGATACTGTTCCACCCTTCATTCTGATGATGTACTCAACGAAATGGCTCAATGTAGGATGTTCTGCTAAACTGAATTGTTCATCCACGGGCAGTTCAAACAATTCCCTGATATCGCCCATCATTTCTGCCTGTTTCACCGTATCAATTCCTAATTCGCCTTCAAGGTCCTGATCCATCTCGATGAAATCCTTTGGATATCCTGTATGATCAACAACTACCTGCAGAACCTTGGCTTCAACTTCTGAAACATCTATCGATGCACTGGGCTCAGCAACTACGTCTTTCACTTCAGGTTCAACTACTGGCTCA
>DAWL01000147.1:6392-39107 GCA_002505935.1 Euryarchaeota archaeon UBA226
CTGGCTCAGATTCTGGTTCTGGAACAGCCTCTGGCATCGGTTCAGCCTCATTCTCTGCGGCCTGAACAACTTCTTCAGAACCAGATTGCATCTTGACGATATACTTGACAAAGTGATTGAGAGTAGGATGTTCTGCTAAACTGAATGACTCATCTACTGGAAGTGAGAACCGCTCTCTGATGTCACCCATCATTTCCGCTTGTTTCACAGTGTCAATTCCCAATTCACCCTCTAGATCCTGATCTAACTCGATGAAATCCTCAGGATAACCGGTATGTTCCACAACCACCTCTAGGACAACTGCTTCGATTTCGCTTCGATCCACCTCTACAGAAGCGGCACTCTTCGCGGGTTCTACCTGTTCCTCAGTTTCTGGTTCTGGCTCCTTTGCTGTTTCTGAAACAGGTTCTTCCTCTACCTTGTCATCAATCCCTGATTCCACAGGAGCAGATGCCATACTGGAACCTGACATTTTGAGAATGTAATCGATCATGTGATTCAAGGTAGGGTGCTCAGCGAGGATAAACGATTCATCTACTGGTAAAGAGAACTTTTCGCGAATATCTCCCATGATTTCGGCCTGCTTGACTGTATCAATGCCCAATTCACCTTCCAGATCTTGATCTAATTCGATGAAATCTGCAGGGTATCCGGTGTGTTCCACTACAACCTCGACAACCGTAGTTGAAACCGAATCCTTGTCAACACTCGAGACCGACTCTACTGTAGACGGTGGTGAATCTTCCTTAGGTACCGGTTCAGGCTCTGCTTCTACGGCAGGTTCCGGAACGGTTTCGGCTTCTTTGCTCATATCTTCTCCAGGTTTCCAATCCTCGCCCTGTACGCCGCCATGTAGATTGTCTTCCCCATCAAGATATGCAACCAATTTACCATCCAAGACCTTCAATTGTAAGTTGTCTGTTCCTGCAAGTTTCTGATTCCATCGCATCAATCTATCCATGTCGATTCTATCGCCCTGAACTTCACATGAGCGCATGAATGTGATTGCGACCTGGCTACCGAAACCTGCAGCAAATCGCAATCCATACCTCATATTTTCATGATATCCTCCCTTGCTCAGATTGAGATCTCCTAATTCAGGATCTACCTCCTTGTGATTTGCAATAGGAGGGGCGCGTCCGGTATGTAGGGCGTGAACCATCGAAGCATCTTCGATTCCCGCCCCCATAGGATGCCCTGTGAATCCCTTTGTATTGGAAATGACCAACGAATCGGTATCTTTGCCGAAGGTCTCTCGCAAGGCCCTTACTTCTGCTTGAGCAGAACCTCCTCTCGCTGGAGTGTAGGTCTCATGACTGTAGAAGAAAGTCTCAGATGCGATCTCCTTACGATTAACTCCCCATCTATCTTCCATCTGGGACACGAAACGATCAACCTCTGCAGCAACATGCTCAACATCCAATCTGGTCCCATGATAAGATGAATTGGCGATATGCGCTCCAAGCAATTCCGCATACGGCTGAACTCCCCTCTGTGTGGCTTCGCTCTTGCGCTCAATGACAAATGCGGCTGCGCCCATACCAAGAATCAGTCCATTTCTACGGGCATCGAAAGGAAGAGCCGCTTCCTCGATGACATTGCTTGTGGATGCGGCCCCACTGGCTGCGAAACCTGAACCAATCCACTCCCAAAGATCTGGGCCAGTGACGTTATCAGCGCTGATTATTACTACTCTATCACAACGGCCAGTAGTCAACCAATCCTCGGCTAAAGTGAATGACGCTGCAGTAGAAGCACACGCTAAATTGATGGTGCTGTTAGGGCCTCTAATTCCCGTATATTGTGCGAATTGGGAATGTCCCATATTCAGTATCTGAAAAAGATATGACCTGTCGAAACGTCCCTCTTCATCAGACCCGTTGTGGGCACTATGTTTGACGGTTTTAGCGGAACCGGGGAAACAACTGGAGAAGATAACCCCTGTGCGGTCGCGATATATCTGAGGTATCTGCCAATTAGTTATGAGACGCAAACCTCCCTTGCCAATCTTCTCCTCTGGAGTCAATGGTATTCCAGCATCGCGTAAAGCAATGAGTCCTGCTGCCACTGCTAATTGAGTAGAAGTATCCCAAGAACGGGCAATCTTTGCATCAACTCCGAATTCTTCGGTTATGTCGAAGTCTCCTGCCAAACCTGCTAGTTGTGGAATATCACCGAATTCCTCAGCAGCCTCCATCCTCGCTTGTCCATCTCTGCCTTTGATTAGGCGTACGATGTTCTTGTCGAGAATTTTCTGCTTGTAATCATCCGGCACTTCGCTGATACAAGTTTCTCCACGTACTAATTTCTCGAAATTATCATCATCGAATACCTTGCCTTTACCTGGCAACCCAAGACTGACTCCAGTCACGACAAATGGGTCGTCTCTGCGACTCTGCAACGGGTCTGTCGAGACTACTTTCTCAACGACCTTCTCTACCACCTTATGAACGACTTGTCCTTGCGGAGCAATCGCTTGGTTAGGAGAGGATTTAGGGCGCTTACTGGATGTAGCCGCACGGAAATTCTCCGGCACTCCTTCTACCCAATCGCATATTTGCGCAGCTGTCTTGATTTCAGAAGTATCAAAGTCAGCAGCAACTCTACCTTGTTTCTCAAGGGAATTGAATACAGATTGAACTACTTCATCACTCAATCCTAAACCGCTGCGAAGATCTACATTTCCACGACACATAGTGGCGGGATATCCACTAACTCCAGCAAGAATACTTGCTATCCACTCAATCTCGAGTTCTAATTCATCCATTCCAGAATCCTCGGCAAGTACCTCCACATCTGTCGTGGCTACTGGTTGGGGGGCTTCTGGTACAACCTGTTCTACAGATTCAGGTAAAGCCACAGGCATTTCCTCAGTTTCTTCTTGCCAAGCCTCGATTGGCCCTGCTCTGAACCCTTCAGTAAGCAATGGAGAATCTGAACGCGGCCAGCGATATGGGCGTCCTGCAACCGCCATCTCGGCTAGAGCATTGAACAGAGACGGAATTCCACCAAACTTCGGATGGTTAGTCATCATTGAGATGTGAGGTCGCTTCTCTAGAATCTGTGAAGCAAACACAGTCAATGCACGCTTCGGACCTACCTCAACAAATAGGCGAGCACCTGATGCATACATGGTCTCAATCTGTTTTGTCCATTCCACTGCACTAGCCATCTGCGGAGCCAATTTGTCCAAAACTTGCTGCTTTGCGGTTCTCTGAGAATCTCTACTCATCGGATAGAAGCCGCCATCCACATTCGAGGTTATTGGAATCTCAGGCAAATTGATTTCAAGTCCTTCAAGGAATCTTCGCAAAGGTTCCGCTGCCGGCTCAACAATAGTTGAGTGGAAAGCGTGGCTGGTCTGCAAGGTGACACAATTGATGTCTAGTCCCTCGAACCTTCGTATCGCTTCCTTGACTGAAGGAGTATCTCCAGCAATAACAGTCATCTTTGGTGAATTCTTGTTGGCTGCAATGACATACCCATCAATTGATGCTAGAACGTCCTTAATCACATTGTAATCAGCGGTCACGGAAGCCATCAGCCCCTTGTCGAAGATCTCAACAGAACCCATCTCAGTTCCTCGAGCTGCTGCTGCTCGCAAAGCCCCGTCCATTCCAAGAATTCCTGAAACCATCAATGCGGCATATTCTCCCAAACTGTGTCCTGCCACCATGTCAGGTCTTCGTCCATGGTCTGCAAGAATCTGGTTGATTGCTAAATCGGCAGTCAACATAGCTGGTTGAGTATACTCTGTCTGCTTGAGTTTCTCTTCGGCTTCAGCGCGCTCTTCTTCATTCAATCCACTACGCAACACGAAACTGGAAAGAGTCTCTCCATCGAGAATATCCACCATGGTCTTGTCAGCCTGGTTCCAAACATTTGCCACACCAGAGAATCGCTTACTCAAATCCAACGTCATTCCAACGTATTGACTACCCTGACCAGGGAACATATGCGCAACCTTGGCATTGCTTGGCAATGGCGCCTCGTCGGTAATCAGAATTCCTTGCGACTTGAGGAAACTCCACTTGTCCCTTCCTTCCATGGTCTTCAAAGCCAAAGCGCTGCGCTTGTCAAACTCAGCCCATGATGTAGCGATTATCGCAATCCTACAGCCAACACAAGTGAAACCTTCGCTGGCAGCGGCTAATTCCTTGGATAACCGCCTTCCCAATGGATCTTCATCAAATGTTTTTCCAGATGAAAGCAATTGCTCTCTGGCTTGAGTCAATTCCTCCTTCAAACTCTCTACATCATCAGATTCAAGCAACAATATTCCGCCTTCAATCTCCTTGAGTTCCTCCCATGTCATACTGGGAGAGGCCTTGGCATCGAGGATACTTTCGGCACTTTCCTTAGCCACCTTGGCCTTGGCAACAATACCTCCGGCTGCTACTTTCTCTGCAACTACGGGAGTTGTAGATACGGGCTGCGGTCCAGCTAGGAAAGTAGCCCATCTACTCCTCCATTCGATCGCAATCTTGTGATGGAATCGCTTGTCAAACTCCTCCATAACTACGTGCCAATTGGTCCCCCCAAAACCGAAGGCAGAAACGGCAGCTCTACGCGGTCTATCCTTTGGACGTGGCCACTCTCTAGCATATGTTGGGACATAGAATGGAATGGAATCCCAATCTACGGTTGGATTCGGAGTTTGAAATCCTGCGCTGGGAGGAATAACTCCCTTGCTGACTGCACTAATCGTTTTCAACATCCCAGCAATTCCAGCAGCCGCTTTGAGGTGTCCAATCTGGCTTTTGACAGAACCTACTGCAACATTGTCTCCCGCAGGTGATTCATGCCACAACTTGCGCAAAGTTCCCAACTCCATCGCATCCCCAACCTTTGTTGAGGTCCCATGAGCTTCGACAAGATCCACAGTTGCTGGACTGAAACCTGCCTGTGCATATGCTCTAGCCAAGGCTTGCATCTGTCCTCTTTGACTAGGCGCGGTTATCCCCTTTCCTCTACCGTCGCTGCTAGCTCCGATTCCCCTGATGACTGCATGGATATCATTTCCATCTTCGATGGCATCATCTAGACGTTTGAGGACCAATACTCCTGCACCTTCACCCATTACGAATCCATCTGCGCGGGCATCAAAAGGAGTGGAATGTGTAGGTGAAAGAGCACCGATAGCACTGAACTTAGCATAAGTTGCAGGATCCATAGTGCGATCGCTGGCACCAGCCAACATCAGATCGACCTGACGAGCCTGTAGCATTCTGCAGGCATCAAGAACCGCAGACATTGTTGAGGCACAAGCAGCATCGGTAGAATGGTTAGGCCCCTGAAGATCTAGCAAGTTAGCAACTCTGCCAGCCATAACATTGGCGAGTTCACCAGGCATAGCATCCTCATCAATCTCCGGTTTGCCTTCACTGATAGCCTGCTTCAGAGCATCCCTGCCGGACTCAGGCATTCCTCCCGCCTCAACTGCCTGACGAGTGAACTGATCTGCCCATACTCGATGGTTGGAGAGATTCCTGAATTCTCCTCCAAGAGCATTTGCCATGACAACTCCTGTGGATGCATTTGGAATCGAAAAGCGCGAGTCATCTCCAAGATAGCCGGCATGCTCCAAAGCTGCTGCTGATGCAGTTACTGCCCATTGTTGACAAATGTCAATCTGCCCAAGAGTTCCAGGGGGCACCTTCCAGCGACGCCAATCGAAATCATATCCCTCAACGAATGCCCCAATCTTGGCGTAAGTTTTGGCATACTCCACTTGACCGGGCGAACCAGGGGCCCAGAAATCATCGATACTCCATCGATTAGATGGCACCTCCTTGATTGAAACATGTGCATTAACGATATTATTCCAGAATTTGGCGATATCTTCAGCATCGGGCATGATACAGCCCATACCTACGACTGCAATCGGTTCAAAGGGACCTTGTGCAGTTCCTTCTAATTCAGCAATACTGATTTCTTTAGCAGACATGTTGACCCCTCACATTATGCTCTCCGGCACCATGGTAGCAGAATATCCAGCATCGACATGAATAACCTGCCCAGTAACTCCTGCAGAAAGATCTGAGGCCAACCATGCGGCACAACCTGCTACATCCTCCTGCGTTACGTTGCGACGTAGTGGTGAATTTGCTTCGACATGATCCAGTATCCGGTCAAATCCTGGAATCCCTCCCGCCGCGATAGTTTTGATTGGCCCACTGGAAATTGCATTGACGCGATGCCCCTCAGGGCCTAGATGACACGCCAACTCTCTAGTCCAACACTCTAGACCTGCCTTGGCAATACTCATGATTCCATAAGAAGGCACAAAGCGCGTGCTAGCAGCATAGGTCAAGGTTATCGTAGATGAAGAATTATTCAGATAGGGCAAAGCGTGCCTTAGGCAGCGTTGTAGGCTGTGTGCTGAGACAGTCATTGCGGTATCAAGGGCAGAACCCTCAACGAACAATACTGGACGATCAAAACATTCCCTAGGAGCAAATCCGATGGCATGAACAAGAATATCTGCTTTGAGCCCGGGGTTCTCTTGGCTGAAAGAAGAGAAGAATTCAGCCGTGGTTTCATCAGATGCAACATCTAGAGGGTAGAATCCAGCAATTGCATCCAACTCATCCTTCAATTTGAAAACGCGGCTCATGAATCTCTTTTGGTAACCTAGATAGAGAGATACTCCTGCTTCGGCTAATCGCTTGCAGATACCCCACGCGATACTCTCTTCGCTTGCCACACCAAATACGAAAGCAACCTTTCCTTGTAATCCCAGCATGTTCACACCTACCCTATGGGTAGGTGTTGCTCACCACACTCCGTCTTTGACTCTTGGGGTAGCAAGAGTACTGCAATACAGCGTTTCGCGCGCTTTCCACAGGAAATAAAGGTGTAAAAAAACAACTAGAGTTCAAAATCAAAATCTTCGTCATCCCATGCATCCACGCCACCGCCACCTCTACTGCGTGAAATCCTGACCATGACGATTAGAACAATCAATAGAAGTAGCAATCCTCCACCAGCATACATCAGAACTTGTAGATCCTCCTCGCTCAAATCTTCTGTCAAACTACTGAAACCACCTTCTGAAGGAACTTCGACTGAAACCCTGACACTTTGGTCCGGCGAGATATACTCCAAATCTGAGGTCTTCTTGGCTCTAGCATACATCTTGATGACCACCTCTTCAGATTTCTCATAATCACTGGAAACGGTGCACTGCATAGCAGTTTGGTCAACATATCCATTCAGTTCAAGGTCTCTGATAGTGGGTTCGGATTTACAATCTATTCCCTTAGCTAATATCTCATCATTATTGCTGATGAAGAAATCAACGTCTACAGGAGTATTTCCCGTATTCCTGACCTTGGCTGAAATGTTGAATGACTCATCTGGAGCGCTTTTCAGTGTGAATGCGGTGGCTGAATACTCCAACTCGGTGAAAGCCAGAATCGAAACTGTTAGACTGTGAGTTTGGGTACTCTGTACCTGTTGATTCAATGGAACCATGCCAATCTTCTCTACTGTGGCGTCCAAATCAACCGAAAAATCTGCAGATTCAGAACGGATGGCAGCCTCAAAGGTCAATGAAACCTGTTCTGTACTGCTGGCTGCAACCACTACTTGGCTATCAGAAAGCGAAGCATCGACATCGTTTCCTGAAATGTTCAAAGAAAGCGCAACCGTCTTCTCATACATTGCCCCATTCTCTATGCTACAGACCACCGACTCGCTACCGCCAGAACCTGGACTGACATCCAATTCCACCTGATTTGATTCACAAGTCAAAGTCACATCGACCTCTAATTGTGCCTGTACATCTTGACTGTACAACTGTATTGCTAGTAGACATGCAAGTCCCAGCAATAAGGCGCGCTGAACGGTTCGCACAATGTTGCCTGACACGTCCCCATGATATGCTTGTCGACTACTAGTTGAGCCTTAATCCACTTCTCCATAGAGACTTTCCGGCAGGTCTTGGTGAGTGCGCCATAGGCTTTCTTCGTCTAATCCAGCAGCAACAAGTGCCTGCGTACGGCGAGGGACGGTTTTGGGACCTAGAACCGCACCTGGCCTCCGTGGATCATCCATGTAATCTGTTTCCATAAGGAAACCATCCTTGCATCTAGAGACGGTATTCATGACTTCCTCAACACTACCTTTGCCCACCACTACAGAAGGTATCAGCCCGGATGTTGTTTGTTCATCTACTTGAGGCGGGGCATGATGTCTTACCAATCGCTTGCATGAAAGCCCACTTCGTTCAGCAATTAGAGCAAGATCAGAGTAAGTGGAAGCTCCTTCACCCTCGACGTGTAACTGAAGAGTCAAATCCTCCTGAGATGCCCTCTTCATAGTCCAAGAAAGCAATTCATTGGCTTCTTGCCAAACCTCTTCCTCAACTTTCCAATGTGGTCTGCCAACCTCGCCTACAGCGCAAGATTTGCCCTCAGCACAATATTCGATTGCTAATTCAACAGCATCCTTGTACAATTCTCCAGCGACTTCACTACCCAATGCCTGCCGCTGATGTGCCCAGCTTGCTGGATGTGGACCCAAAATAACTCTGACCGAGAGGCCGAGATTGGACTTCACTTCCTCTGCCATTGAAACTGTGCCATCGTATGCAATACGCCATTCATCTACCGAAAGAGGGAGGTCCATGAAATCCGGTTTGTGTACCAAAACAAGGTCAGTGCCGCCTACTCTTTTGAAATCCTCTGCAGCACTGAGGAACCGATGCCCACGATCAAGATGGAAATGATTGTCTAGGATTGGGCCTGTCCAGCGGCCATTCTCGATAGCCATGTCATCAATCCTCGCTCGAACCATCGAGGAAGAGACCGTCAGATTCGAACTTATCGCGCCAGTGCACCGCAGCCATTGCCACTAGATTGGCGTGTCTAGCATCTGTACTGATGGCCTTACCGTTAGCCCATACTAGAAGTTCCAAATCATGTCGTTGATCATCGATTCGCAAACAATTCAATCTAGTATCCATCTTAGCCTCTTTAGCATAAATTGGGACCCTTTCAATTTCCAATCTTCTACCTAAATCAAAGGAGGCAATAACTGGTCCTTTCTCCGAAGTCAATCCTTCATCGCTTTCACCAATACGCAGCAAGAACTCTCTCGCTGCTGCGCGAGCCGCCTGAGGTTGAATAGTCCCATGAACAACAATTCTTCCATCCTTGTCGATTAGAATGGTGGCCCTAGGCCTTTGCAAAGCATGGATGACATAATCACCACTACGGGTTGCACCTAGTTCTTTTACTGCTTTCTCAGGGTCGAAAGGTGTTGCAGGAGTAAAACGAATCAACTGATTTTCTACCTGAACCATCGGTGCTTCAGAACTCGCCATATTCACTCCTCCTCCCCGTCCGAGGAGCCACATACCTTTGCGATTTCCGGCTCGATTCCTGCATCGAGGATAGCCAACAACTCTCCGACCCTCACCTGAGGAGAAGGTACCAACAATGTAGCATCTGCACCAAGTTCAGTTCGCAAGTCAGCCATTGCCCCCCTCAATCTCGCGCATATCCTGCGGTCTCGACTCATCCTCAACTCGGGAGATAGGCTCTCTTCCAATAGCCACCACCAAGCGGCTGCTAAGGCCGAAGCAGCCTGTAATTCAACTGGACCTGAAGGAGGTGGAGAAGACAATGCCCTTGCTTGCTTCAACAATTTGCCGAACCTTCTGCCCTGTCGTGGAATTTTCAGCAGGGTCCTCCATCTGGTCAAATAGTCTGCTTCCTCGCCCAGATGTTCGACCCAAGCCTCATCGTCGAGTGGTGGTTCAAGATTGTACACGTTGCGTCCATGTTTCCTTGCTAATCTAAGCAGACGCCATGGTTCAGGATCAGGAAATCTACCTCCAGATACCTCTTCAAGCAGCATCAAGCGTTCGAGGTACAATCGCGTTGCTCCACCCCCCAACATCGCTTCTGTTAGATTGATCCCCGCACTTTCTTTCTCGGACTTGTCCTCAAATTCCCAAACTTCGAGATCATCTTCTCCAGCAACCAATGCCAATCCATCCCATTGCATCCTAGGACGCATTGCCTGTGGATGAACCACAGTAGGTAGGACCCCATGCAGAATTATCCGACCGCCGTCAGGATCCTCCCAAAGATGGTCCTCCCATTCGAGGAGTCGGCTCATTCACATCATCCCTGTTGGCGGACCCAATCACGCAGTTGCTCCACTGACCAGCCCATGTCGAAGTATCCCTGAATGGTTTGTTGGTCCCACTGTGGGAATTCAGCCAAGGCTTGTTGCATCTCTGCAGATACCTCAGTTCCATAACTTCCGTATCCACCACCAGCATGGTCGTAACCACCTCCGCCATAAGCTCCTTCAGCACCTCCACCATATCCTTGCTGAGCCTCGTATGGCAATGTTGGGTATGATTTTTCATCCTCATATTCGTACTCGTCATCGTATTCACCTTCGCTACGACCTCGCAGCACCAATACTACAACAACGATGATGAGAATACCAATCAAAGCACCTAATGCTGCTAGAATCATTCCGATTGGCAAAGAGTCATCGGTTTGAGTTGCTAGACTAATGTCGTAAGTCTGGCCAGCATTAATACTCGTATAGATCAATTCACCAGTCAAATTATTGGTTATCTCAAAGTGAAGATCCGCCTTTGCTTCTCTGAAAGGCTCAATCGACACCTCCATATTGTGAGAATTTGAACCAAGAGTCCCATCGAATACGCCAATCATTGGTGTTGAAACGATAGCCACGGTTGCCCGAGCGCCATCGCTTGCTGAGACTACCTCTATCTTCATCTCAAGAATTCCTTCGGTGTTTCCATCATTACGTACGGTAATGTCAAGTTGAACGTCTTCACCTACCTCGGGAGCATTCGGGAACATCTTGAATTGGGTCACCTCAAATTCTGCTTGCTCGTATACCACTTCATATTCGCTGGTCCATTGATCCTGTGTCCCACGAATCGGATTTTCGGAATCGCCTCCTCCAGACAAACCTAGACCTGCAGTATCCCTGCCGGTCACCCAGAATCTCAATATGACGTTCTGCAATTGTGCCCTACTAGGAAGTTCATGGCCATCTGGCCATAGATCGATACATTCGGCGCTTTCAGCGATTATCTGGTCACCGCCACCTACGAGACTGAGATTCTTCGATAATGCACCGCCATAATTACTCTCGGCGAAACTCCAATTCTCGCCATTCTGGAAATACATCCAGTTGACATAGATAGACTGTGGCGATAGGCGCTCTGTCTCCTTAATCATCAACTGAACATCAACGCAATGTATCGATGATGATGGCATGATTCCATCTGAAAGAGTTGCGCCCTTAGTGTCAGTCACTTGCCATGTATTGGCTAATACCTCTGGAGCGCTACTGTCAACTTTGATTCTGAAGACTTGTGAAGTGGTAGTGTGGTCAACTGCTCCCTCAGGCAATGAAGAGGCCTGAACTTGGAATATATATCTGAAATCATTCGTTTTGCTAGGGGCGGTCAGATTGATTGAGAAAGTTCCTCCGTCAAATGGATGGTAGGTTGTCTCACCCAAAAGTTGCTCATTACCACTGGAATCCGCTGATGCATCTTCTCTAGTAATTACCATGACCATTGGTATTTCTGGAGTGACAACATGGTCTGGATATCCATCCTTGAATGCATATTGACCCGAGAATTGTACAGTATCTCCTGAATAGACATAATCCATACTTGAGCCACTGCCGAAATCATATACGGACTCGGTGATGAACGGACCCGTCATATCCGTCAATTGCAAAGAAGTAGTATCCAAGAGGAATCCATCTCCATAAATCCACCTCTGCTTGTACCTACCTCCAGATTCGGTCAATACCGAAGAAGGATTATTGGGATCCAAATCCTTGACACGAACTTGAGGTGTCATTACAGAAGTTGCAGTAGGAATTGCCCACTGTAAGCGAATCGGCATATCGAGCATGAATTCTGTCTCGAATGGATCAATCAATGCCTGCCCATTTCTACGAAGCATCTGAGTACCGTCGCTTTCGTTAGATGCTTCAATAATCTCAATCCACTGACTATCTGTAATAGCGGTATTATTTCTCGGATAATACTTGAGGACCATATCTCCGGGCACACCTGGGTTCAAATCTATCTCATAAGACTGGATATCTCTCCAACCATTGTCATCTCTTCCCTCTACTATGAGATGATACTCATTACCTGCATACATCGTCTTAGTAGTGGTGTCAAATTCATTTCCTGCAGAATCACGAATCTTGAAACTCTCAATACCTGGATTGCGACTTCCCATGCCGACATAAGATACCAAATCATGATCCAGTCCGGGTGAACCGGCCATGATCAGATTGCCCGCTAGATCATTACCGGAGACGTAGAGGCTGACCCGACCATCATAACCATCATTGGCAATATCATTGATACTTCCATAATAATAGGAGATAGGAGCGCCACCGTCACCTGTCATCTCCAACTGACGATACTCACTCTCCTGTGGGATTCCGTCACCGTCATCGTGGTCTTGCTGAACCCAATAGTTGAGCATCAACTTCTCAGGAGGCTCTGGGATATCTTGTGCAGAGAAATTGAACCATTGAGTTTGAGATGGCTCTACCCACGTATCGTCATACAAAGGCCTCCAATAACCACCAGAATGGCTGGGTGATGCTGAACCATCCCACACCATTGTTTCGACAAGAGATGGTGAATATGTGTCAATCGTCAGCTGGAACTCAACTTCGCAATCTGGACCTGGGAAATATTCCGCAGGTGGACACAAAGTATCGCCACCAGAATATTCAGACATTCGGAAACGATAATTCTCTGTTCCTGCAGCGTCTTCACCAAGATCAACCTGCCAATCGAAGTCTCCACTGTTTGGTCCGGAAGCGTTACTGATTTCAAGCCAAGAATAAGTTATGTTCGAGGGGTCGGTATTGTTGATGATTAGTCGCTCCAAAAGAATACGATATGCTGAGGGATCCGGTGCTGCATCCAACCCTTCCAACCTGATACTTCCAACCAGACGTAACATCTGATTGGAACGGGCATCTGACAAGGTCTGTGATTCACCTGCACTATTCTGAACGTCAAAAGCAGTTATTCCAGCATCGTTCTCAATTGCATTACCTTCACTCGGCACCAAGGCAATCGCTCCGGGAAGTCCCTCTACTCCATTATCTGCAATTAGAGTAGCAAACAAACGCGCTTCTGGAGAATCCTCCCATGACGGATTGATAGTAAACCTCCAAGTTATCTTCTTGGCTCCAAGAAGATCTTCAGCAGTAGACGATTGCAAAGTTATCAGATTCTCGCTATCATCTACTTCCCAGAAATCCATCAGGTCTGAGTAACCCAACTCGATGGAACCGCTCGTAGATTCGATTCTCAGACGAGCCTCTTGGAATGATGCACCGGTAGAAGAATCGATATTGTGCATACTGACTGCTTCGATTATTCTGCCATCTGGGTAAAGCCCTTCAGGAGAATCCGTCAAAGTAAGTGTGCTGTCGTAACCATTCGCTGAAGTTACTGATAGATCAAACAACGACAAGGCGCCACCCGAAGTTGCGTGCATCTTGAACGGTACATCTACGAACCCTCCTACTTCAGTTCCTAGAGCGATACCCTGAGATAACTCGCGTACCAAATCATGAGTACTACCGAGTTCTGTGTTCCAATCGTACAGAATAATCAGATTCTGCATCCTCATACTTGCTCCAGTTGAAGCATTAGGACTCTGAGCCTTGAAGTGGAAAGATAGCCATTCATTTCCATATTGATCAACATGGCTTGTAGGCACCATTGGATTGTTCATCAATGAGTTCAGCGCACCTTTGAAGTCGACATCAGGAGTATTGAAACCACCGCTGGACCAAGTGCTAACGTTCTGCCATTCACCTAAGGTCACATTCTGTGAACCGGACAAGATATCCATGACGAATCCCTCTTCGGGGTTATTGTTTGAGTAAATTGTATTCTGGTCCAGTGCAACTTCTGCGGCGAGGATATTTGCACCTCTAGGCAACATGAATGTTCCACCTTGGCCAACTCCCGATGGACCCAAAGTTACCATGCTACTATCCTTGGCCAAATTGATTTCACCAACCTTCGTATCCCAGAAAACGTTCTGCTTACCGAAATGGCCGAAGGCAGGCTCTGCAAAACCCCACTCGTAATCTCCATCTCCTGCGATGTCTAGAAGGACACTTCTGGGACTGAATCCGAATTGTAAGTCAAACCACAAACCAGTGACTGAACACGGAACTGAATATGAGACATGAGTGACGAAACTGAATAACGGTTCATCAGGTGTCCACATTTGATTGGGAGTTACCGAAACAGGAGCTGATTCTCCAATTTCCATTTCAATACTTGGATCATCAGTACAATCATCTGTGATGATTGGTTTAATTCCAGTTATCGGCTGATTGAAACTGCTTTTTAAGGCAGGAGGTGATATCGAATTATCAGTCAAAGTAGGGAAAAACATCAGCATCTCGCCCATGACACCACTTGTTGACCACTGCCCTTGCTCTGCGGGTGGACTTGCTATCAGCATACGGGTATCATTGAATCCGCTTCCGACTCTACTGCCCAGATGGATAGCGTGTAAAGTTGGAGTGGAAAGACGATAGGTTCCACTATCAAAGTTGAACCTAAGTTGAATCTGCGGATATTGTGAAGCATTGATACCCCACAACTCGATGGTATTGCCCTCTAATCCGGAAAGGACTTGGCCTGAATTGTCAACAACCACATCAGTTCCTTGAGCATTCAATATGTCTACACTCAAACTATTGGTAGAAGTGGTTTCAGATTCCAATTGCAAGAAGCCGTATCCATCTGGGAAACCATGCTGACCCATTGCCAATGATGCGGAGAAACCTTCGACGACAACGCTTCCTGATTGTGGCAGCAAATCTCCCAACCTGAAGTCATCGATATACCAACCTGGAAGGAAAGAGTCGGCCGGATTCTTTCCAAGATTCTCATTTCTCTCGAGTACGAAACGTAGCCGGATGTATTTGTTCATATGTTCTCTAAGGTCTAATGCCAAAGTTCCCCATCCGTTGGGATTCAACTGAGAGTGGACTGAAGTGCCTCCCAATGCATAACTTCCTGTTGCTACCCCATCACAATATGTAATCTTGTTATGCCCATTACCGACAGGGTACAAACCATTGCTGTAGCTGATTCCACTACTATTGGCAACATCAAAATCAATAGTTTGCCATGCGTTAGCCCAATCCATTCCGTTGGAAGAGATATCATATTGAACATATGCGCAATCATACATGTTATTCACCGGATTACTTGAGGTGCCGGAATTATTGTAAAACAATGAATGGTAAGATGAAAACTTAGCTATGTAACCAGTCGGGCTAACCCACATGCTTGGGCTATACAATTCAAACTCGAACGGACTGCCGGGTTGACCATCGTCGGGATAGTACGAATCAAACGGATTAGTACCCCAACATGACTCTCCACTATTGCAACTCAAGTTGATGACATCCTGATTTGTCATTATCGCATGATCAAAACTACTCATTGCAGGAGGAATGGCACTGGAATGGAAGCCAGCATCAGTATTCTCAAAATCTGTTGTGAAACCATCACTGATCAAACTTAGATACTTCTCGGTGTAGGTGAAATCATCCTTATTGCTGTAGGAAGTTCTTTGATTGTTGTAAGAAGGGTCCCAAATATCCGCATTGTTACTCGCATCAAAGGTAATCACTTGACTATGGTTAGCCATTGCTGTACCAACTTTCACCGATGCACTGGTCACTGTACCTCCATCCGGTAGAGCTACGTTTCCATCCACTACATTCGTATAAGTCAAAGGCTCCTTGACCTCAATAACAACTTCTTCTGAACCATTTCCGAAGGTCGTAGTTGTAGTCGCTGAAGATAAACTACAGAATAACATTAGGAACACGAATAGCAATGCAGGAATACTCTTTCTTTCATTCTTCATCCAGTCACCTCGCGGAGTGATTCATTGCCTCGACATGACACCCACATGAAAAACCATCGGGCGTTTGATGAGCGGCCCCTTAGGGGCCGTGTTCAGAAAAGATGCACCGTTCTCCTCTCAGACCAACATCCTTCAGCAGCCTTAACAAGGCCACCTACTAAGGTCTCATTTCGTAGCAATCTGTCCATATCTGCGATCGTGGTTGGATGCTTTGGCCCCAATGCATCGCACTCCTCTGGACCGACACTGATTTCGTAAGTTCCAAGCGCCCTAGCCATAGCGATGACTTCCTGCTTATCTAGGCCGAGTAATGGGCGCAATACTGGTAATGGTGACGCCACTTCAACAGCACCCATATTTCCTAGAGTTTGAGAAGAAACCTGGCCTAGATTTTCACCACTCAAGACATGGCTGGCTCCAACTTCTAGAGCGCATAGGTGAGCAAGTTTTTGGTAAAGCCTCTTCATATGTACGAAATAGTCGCGGTGGGCATCTCCTTCAGTGAAAGCAGCGAGTACTTCAGCGACTGGAACGACCTGCAATTCATTGGAGATTCCTTCAGGGAATTTTTGCGCAAGATATTGTAAAGACTTCACTGTCTTTTCTTCAGCCTCTGGGCCTGTTACAGGCTCCTGAGATGCGTGAACCGCGTGTATAGTCCAACCATCTGCTAGCATTCTAGCTACTGCAACTGGTGAATCGATACCTCCCGAAACAAGCGCCACGGCACTTTTCGCAGGGCTAGCATTACCTTGCACGGGCTTCCGACAAGGAACGCCTTGAAAGCATTAGGCCGCCCCGCAGGTATGAGGAGCATGGAACCATTCAGCAAAGAACCGGTCACCTTGATCGAGGAAGTATTCCCTCAGGACACCAACAGTTACGGCACACTGTTTGGAGGAAAACTGATGGAAATGATGGATAAAGCCGCAGGAATTGTAGCGAGTAAATTCGCCCATAGGGAATTCGTCACCGTTTCGGTAGATACCATGGAATTCAAGAGCCCTGCAAGAAAAGGGGATTTGATTGAAGTCGTTGGCAAAGTTGTCTTCACATCTACTCACAGCGCAGCCTGTAAGGTCAAGGCCTATGCTATGAGCAAAGCGGATTGGAGCCGCAAAGAAATATGCTCTGGATTCTTCTTCATGGTAGCTATCGATAACCAGATGCGGCCCATACCAATTCCGCAATTGATTCCTGAAACCCCCGAGGAAGAGATTGAGTGGCAGGAAGCCAGCGCAATTCGTCAAGACCTGTTGGCTAGGAAAAAGGAATGATGAAATCATATTGATGATGAGCCTCTGCCGATTACTATGCCGGTACTGAACATCGCCATGATTGGCAGCGACGAATTAGCCAAAGACATTGCCAAAGCATCTGATCAAAGGGATGTGCACACCTATGTTCACAAAGAGACTTCCGAAGATGGAGAACCGCGTATACTTTCTCTGATACGCCCGGCAAAATATCCTGAAAGGTTGGCTCCTTTCCTTGAAGCATTGAGCGTTTCAAGAGCCGGATTTCTTGAAGTGAAAATGGTTGATGCCTCACTGGGTGAAGCCTTGGTGGCGTTCTCATCAGCCGGAATCACCAAGGGAGTGTATACAATCAATCCTTCAGAAGGAGAATGGGTAGATTCAGAACAAGTTTCCACACTTATTCAACAGGCTGGACTAGGAAATTGGAATATGGTCCCAGCGGATGGGGTGGAAATCAGAAGTCGATTGATGTTGATGCTAGAAGAAATGATTCCTCAACTCAAAGAAGAAGCTACAAGGCCACTATTGGTCCCAGTCGACCAATATTTCAATGTCAAAGGGATTGGTTTAGTTGCTATAGGGTATGTCCAGCAAGGTACTGTATCGGTCCATGATGAATTAGCAGCAATGCCAGCACTAGGTACCGCAAATGCTCGTTCCTTGCAAGTTATGGATGACGATGTCAAGCAGGCGCTAGCCGGAGACAGAGTTGGAATTGCAATGAGGAATGCCGAAGAATCTTGGTTGGGAGGAGGAGCAATTCTGGTACACAAACCAACAGATGATGAGTCTGAAGATAGCCCGCTACAAGTTACTAGTCGTACAAGCATGAAGGTTAACAAGAATCCATTCCAACGTCGTGATCTTCATGTTGGAGACGTCGTTCACATCTCATCAGATTTACAGTTCATCGTTGGTAGAGTTTCCAAGGTTGAGAATGATGAACTCATTGTAGATTGGGATTCACCGCTTCTTGCTAGAGTTGACGGCCCGGTAAATGCACTGCTGAATCAACTTGATTCAAACCCACGGATAATTGGTGGAATCTCTGAATTGATTCCATTGTGATGGCTTTTCAAGAGCCTCTCAAAAACACGCCTCTCGCGTCCTTCAAGTTACGTAGCATTCATAATCGGTGAGAATTCGTCAGGCCGCTGGGATGCACTCACACTCGCAGGATACTCGCTGCGAGGGAGGGGATGCGGAAGTGTTCTCCTCCCTGCGCTTGGCTGGCTTTGACGGTAGATGCAAAGCCGTACTAGATGCCTCGCGATTAGTGTTGGAAAGAAGGTCTGGCCACACCCTCAATCTGAAGCATGAAGCTGTAGCTAGAATGCGACATCATACCACTCCATTGATTCCACGCTGGATGTTTGGTATCGGCTTATTCTTCATCTACGCGGCTTGGAGAGTATTTCTTCCTCCTGCCCAATTCTGGTTCCTCGGCGTTGGAAGCGCAATAATTCTAGGTTGGGCATTAGGACGTAGACCTACCTTGACTATCGATACTACCAATGGAGATTGCCACACTCTGTATGGTAACGATCTCTCACTGATGCGGATGACTGCTTTAGTTCAACGATTGCAAGATGGCCAAACTCTCGATGAAGCGAGAGAGAGCCTTGACCTATTGATGAGGGAGGCAGACTTTCCAGCCACTAAGGCTGTTGTAGAAAGACTAGAGGCAGAAAGTGAGCCAGAACCACTGATTCCAAACCCGTCCATACCCGCCTTCCTAGGTACAGATATTGAAGAGAAAGAAGACAATACGGAGTTACCCCCTGAATGGATTGGAACTGTTGCAGGTTCAGCAATCATCAGTAATGAGCCAGAATTCAGTGAACGCCCAGTACAATCTGAAGCCTTCAATAGGGCTAGAGCAGCGCACGATGAGTACGCATTCAATAGACCTACGACTACTGGAATCGAAGACCCGTGGGCGATGAATGATGTCAAACCACTACCCAATGAAGGATATTCCATGTTCGGAGAGGGTGGATTATTCGGAAGTACCCAAATAGAACCAAAACCACAAGTGCAACCACAAATGCAGACTCAAATACCTCAACAGATGCAAGCACCGATGATGCCGCCTTGGCAAAGTATGCCACAACAACCACAATCATCTATGGATATGTTGAAGCAGGCTGCCGAAGTTCATGGAGGAGGGGATTCCTTACTAAGAGACGGTATGCAAGCAGGTCATAGTCCCACACCTACTTCCTTCATCCCAAGTTTCCTACCACCAGTGAATCAAAATGACCCTGAAAAAGATCGCATTAAAGTCGAGGCCGAAGTCATTGAAGCAGAGATTATGGATGACGAGACATCACCATTGGTAGCCAATGCAATAAAGCAGAAGCTAGAAGATAACACAGAGGTTATGGGTAGATTCCCGCATATGCAAAAACTGATGAATCAAAGGAATGATGGTGGATACAAGAGAATCAAGATGCACGGAAGGAAATCGAGTCAAGGTGGTAAAACAGAACGCGGGAAATTCATCCCAGGGCTGAGTAAATTGGCAAAACGTGGAAAAGAACTCTTTTCGGGCAGAGGAGGGAATTCAAGAACCACAGAAGCGCTTAGACTAGAAGCACAGCGTAACAAAGACGCTCAACTCCTAAAAGAGATTCAGAAAATGGCAGATTCAGAAGATGGATTAAATTCTGCAGAAGTTGAAAGATTGTTAGAAAATCACCGTAATGGAACGCTACCAGAGAATGATGTGCCGTTGCGATTCTCTGAACTGTCTGCAACTAGCGATTCGAAAAAAGATGTTAGTTTGCCGAGACTTGATTCAGACAACTGAATCAACTGCTGCAGCCCTTCTGGAGTATTCTACCTGTCCAGCCGCTTCAATTGCTTGAATACTGAATCCTTCTAGAGCCAGAGATGCTGCTACTGTAGCATCTACCATACTCTCTCTCAATCCATGTTCTGGTGCTCTTTCTGCAGCGATATTGATGGCCATATGGGCAGCCAAAGTACCGATGAAACTGTCCCCGCACCCAGTAGGATCAGCAGGTACACAATCAGGAACTGCGGGAACATGAATGACTTCATTCCCATGGAATGCCATGGCTCCTTGAGCACCCAATTTGATAATTACCAAATCGCCCTTAATCATCTCAACCAAAACTTCTGCAGCCTTGTTAACATCTGCATGTCCACTAATTGATTCAGCCTCTGTTTCATTGATGACCAATACATCCGTACGCGACATAACCTGCTTGACGCCATCTAATTCCTCGACAATCCATTTTTCCATTGAATCAGCCAATACCAATGCGGACTCATCTACTTGCTCAAGCATCGATAATTGCAACGCAGGTGCCATATTTGCCAATAGAAGAACCGAACAATCTTGCCAATCTGAAGGGACCACTGGGGTATATCCAATGATACAATTCACTTGAGTATCGAGCGTCTCTACATCTCCAAAATCTTCTCCATATCTAGCCTTCCACCTGAAGGTCAAATCATTTGATCGCTCGACGCCCCTAAGATTCAGACCATGTCCTTCGAGTCTCTCCACATCCGACTCTAAGAAATCCTTACCGACAACTCCAACAGCTCCAACTTGAATGCCTCCATCGCGAAAACGATTCAGTCTACAAGCTGAGACTCCAGCAAAGGTCGCTGAACCACCCAATCCTTCAACGATTGAACCTGCAGGACTTTCAACACTATCGTATGCTATGCTACCAATCATCACAACGTCCATGAAATCACCCGAGTAAATCTTCATGCATCTCGATATACTGAATTGTAATGTCTCTCGAAAGGAAATCCTTCTCATCCATTATCCTTCGATGCAATGGCACTAGGTTGTCAACCCCTACAAGAATAGTTTCATCCAATGCTGAACGCATACGTGCTATGGCCTCTTCTCTAGTATGTCCCCAAGTCAACAACTTCGCCAACAAACTGTCGAAACACCCCGGCATGTCATAACCGATATGGGCGTGCGTATCCACCCTGATTCCATAACCCGCAGGAAAGTGACAATCCCAAAGACGACCAGGTGAAGGGATGAATTGTCTAGGGTCTTCAGCGTTTAGCCTACATTGAATAGCGTGTCCCTTCCAAACAATTTCCTCCTGAGATAGAGGTAAGTTTCCTCCTTCAGCAATTCTGATTCCCATTTGAACAAGATTGTGTCCAGTGATCAATTCGGTTACCGTATGTTCGACCTGAACTCTTGGATTGACTTCAAGGAAATAGAATTCTCCATGAGCATCGCGCAAGAACTCGAATGTTGCTAAGCCTTTGTAACCCACCGCCTCTGCACCACGACAAACTAAATCTCCAATCTCGGACCTCTTTTCATCGCTTAGCCAAGGGCCTTCCTCGACCAACTTCTGGTGTCGCCTTTGGATACTGCAGAACCTCTCTCCAAAATGAATCGCATCTTTTCCATCCCCGAGTACTTGGAACTCAACATGCTGAGCACCTTCGATGTATTTCTCCACGAATACGCGTTCATCACCAAAGGCACTGCGAGCCCTTGACTGGCAGAGATTCAATGCTGATTCGAATTGGTCTGCTGAAGTCACAATCTGCATACCAATCCCCCCTCCACCAGCTGCAGCCTTGATAATCACAGGATATCCTATTTCATCGGCCAATGTGCTGGCTACTTCTGCATCTGAAACTGGTTCACTACTTCCTTTGGCAACTGGTAAGCCAGCCGCCTCCATCGCTGCTCTAGCCTCTATCTTATCTCCTAGTAGAGTAATGACGTCTGCTGAGGGGCCGATGAATGTGATTCCTTCTTCCTCAAGCCGACGAACAAAGTTTGCATTCTCAGCGAGGAACCCATAACCAGGGTGAACCGCATCTGCTGAGACAGTCTTCGCTGCCTCGACCACCGCCTCCACATCGAGATAGGAGTCCAACGGGTTATCTCGATAAATCGGCACAGCAACATCTGAAAGACGAACCGGTAGAGAAAGGCGATCCTCACGACCATGAATTATTGCGACCTCAATCTCCATTTCACGGAGTGCTCTGAGTATCCTCAGAGCGATTTCACCACGGTTGGCGATAAGTACCCTCTTGAAACTCATTACAACACTCGAGAAGTAGACGGCTGATGAACACAACGGTTGTCAATTTACACCACAACAATTGCTCAATAGACGTCTCGGAGGTAGCGCTTCTCTTCTCGCATCATTGTCTTCTCAACAAAATGAGTTGCATCATCCAACGACATCCCACCATGCTCCTGCGCGATTTCAATCAAGGTTCTATGCACATCCTTGGCCATGTAATTCTTGTCGCCACAGACATAGAAGTAAGCACCCGATTCAAGCCATTCCCAAATCTCAGCTCCGTGCTCAGCCATTCTGTGTTGCACGTAGATCTTCTCTGCCTGATCTCGCGACCATGCAGTAGTATAACGGAATAAGGTGCCATTCTCCAACCAACCCTCAATCTGTTCGCTGTAATAGTACTCAGTTTTGTGAGATTGATCTCCAAAGAACAACCAATTTCTTCCCTTCGCCTTATCGTGTTCTCTCTGTTCTAGGAAGGCTCTGAACGGCGCAATACCTGTTCCCGGTCCAACCATGATAATATCCGTGCTCTTATCATCTGGCAAGACAAATGACTTGGTTGGAGACATGAAAATCTTGACCGGGGTTGAATCGACCTCAGCTTCATCTGCGAGATAGACTGTACACAATCCCCCTCTCTGCCTATCATGGTGTTCATATCGAACTATGGCAATTGTCAACTGGACTTCTCCCGGGTGAGCATCCATACTACTGGCAATCGAATACAATCTAGGCTTCAACTTGTCAAGTAGAGATAACATTTCTTCTGGCTCGTGATGTAATCCAAATTCGTTAATCACATCAATATAATCTCTCGACCAGATGTAGTCTTCCATAGCCTCAGCATCATCGCTAAGGTGAATCGCTTTGGAGGCCGAACCTGCTCCGCTGCCGCCACGATAACCTTCTGGCCAATCTCCGGATTCGCCAGACCATGCCCATGAGTTCACTTCTCCAGTAGTGATATTTGTACGACTTCGCGAAATGATTCTGGCCGTAGCACTAGAACCTTGTTCAGCAAGTTTTTCTGCTAGACTATTGATGAATTTCTTGTTCACTCTGTGTATCTCATAGTCGCACTTCAAGGCTTCACGCAGAGTCTTGTCTCCTGCGTGACTGGAAACCTGCAAATCTCCATCCCAGCCCGTGCATTCCAACAATTCCTCAACGGTATGAGGGGGGTTTTCGGGAATTATCCCGAGTGCATCTCCAACCTTGTAATCAAGACCCTTCTTTGGCAAGGTGAACACGAAATGTCGAGTCTCCTTTGTCGCCCCTTCCCCATTCAACAAAGTGTTCTCAATCATTTGCGATGAATAGGGATTCTTAGCACTGAAATCCGCCATGGCAAAACCTCGACGGGGCGGCGACCGGAACTTCGTTCATCAAGATTGGCTTTTCCCACTCAGTTGAAACAACCCGACGCAGTGAAACAGTCAAACCATGAGAGCCCCTGCCTACTTCATGGCGGTTAAACTGGAGTTCCTTGGAACTGGCAATGCTTTCCTGCCTCAAGGCAGATACCACTCCTTGTTACTGGTTGATGAATCGATTCTCATCGATTGTCCTCCAACCGCATTAGCATCATTGAGACGCAGGGAATTGAGCCCTAAACATATCAAGAGTATACTCTTCACCCATTGGCATGGAGATCACTACTTCGGAATACCGTTCTTGATTTTGGAACGGAAATGGATTTCTGACCGATCAGGAGAGTCTGACTTGTCCATCCATGGACCCAAAGGATGCAGAAAGCGGGTTAGTCAACTATGTGAAACTGCATATCCAGGAAGCATGACTGACCGGCTTGATTCTCTTGAATGGAATGAAGAAGAAAAAGGAGTTGTAGGAAATTCTCCAAAGTGGCAGTTTGAGAGGTTCAAGGTAGAACACGACGAGGAAGTCGATCCCCATGGATACCTCCTGATACATGAATCCGGATTACAGATAATGCATACTGGGGATTCTGGGCCTTGTGAAGCGATATCTAGCAGGGTTCCACAATGCGACGTAGTAGTCATAGAGATGGGAGTACCAGATGAAGTGGATGTCAGCATGCACTTCAAACCTAGCACATTGGATGAGTTAGCCCGAGCAAACCCAAATACCA
This sequence comes from Euryarchaeota archaeon UBA226, assembly GCA_002505935.1. Lineage (GTDB taxonomy): Archaea > Thermoplasmatota > Poseidoniia > Poseidoniales > Poseidoniaceae > UBA226. The sequence goes on from DAWL01000147.1 coordinate 30,775, forward strand.
AATTCTTGGTTACTCATACTTGGTTGGATGATCCTCGTAGCAGTAAAACTCCGATTCTATCAGCAGAGTTACCTTCTCTTTCAGATAATGTAATACAGGTCGGAGATGGTGATGGTTTCATCCTAGACTCTGATGGTTTGAATCCAATATAGGGGAATTAGTCGGCAATTAAATATTAATTTTTATGTTAATTTATTCTTTATTATATTAACACTTCAATTGGGTTGTTTTCTTCTCATTCATATAGTCATCTATCTCTTTCACAAATTCTGTTTGCTCAATATTGAAATAATAATTGCTGATGTGTAGAGATCGATGAAAGCGACTTCAAATTTTTCACATGAGTTGCGGCCAAATCCGCGGAGGCCATACTCGGCGTTCTGCAAAAGGCATGACTTGAAGTGGTGCAAAAAACGCACGACTTAGAATATAATATGAGAAAATTGATGTTCAATTGTCCAAATCCAATTGCACAATATAAGAGCGCATGTGGATGAGGAAATCCACCTATGAGACCGAACCACGTGAACAGGCTTATTACCCCCCCTCGGACTAGGACGCCTCATCGCGCTCGTGTTGAGACGCTGCATCGATTAGAATCTAAGTTGGAGAGCAAGGGTGTTAAAAAATGGGAGGAAATATTTTCGATAATTTCCTTGCTCATCCAAGTCTATTCATCAATAAAGAGGTGATGCGACATAGCCACTCACCCAAAGAACTGCCACACAGGGAGCGGGAAATCAAGGCCATTCGGTTCAATCTAGTAGAAGCCCTCAAGGGACAGATTCCTTCGAACATGATTCTGTACGGTGTTACTGGTGCGGGAAAAACAGCAGTTACACGTTTCATCTGCTCACAACTTGAAGACAAAGGAAAACAAATTGGCAATTCTGTAAATCCGGTACATGTTAATTGTAGAACCATAGATACACAGTATCGAGTGTTGGCATTCCTCGGCAATTCATTACTAGAATCGCATGAAATGGAAGATATCCCCTTTACTGGTTGGCCAACCGATAGAGTGTTTGATGAATTGGTCAGGAGGATGAACCGTCGTGGAGGAGTTCATGTCATCGTGCTCGATGAAATCGATCACTTGGTGAAGAAGACTGGAGATGATCTTCTATACAACCTGTGTAACATTAACGAGGATCTGAAGCGACGTGGGAGCGCGCGTTGTTGTGTAATCGGAATCAGTAACGACCTCAAATTCACTGAATACCTTGACCCTAGAGTGATGAGTAGACTAGGCCAAGAGAGCGTCATATTCTCACCATATGATGCAGGTCAACTCAGCGACATCTTACAGAAAAGAGCTGAGAAGGGTATCAAGAAAGGTATTCTCGGAGAAGGGGTTCTCCCTCTTTGTTCAGCACTTGCTGCCCAAGAGCATGGTGATGCTAGAAGAGCACTAGATTTGATTAGAGTTTCAACCGAGAAGGCCGAGCAAAGCGGTGATGAAAAGGTAGAAGTTCATCATGTTAGAATGGCACAAAATCAAATCGAGTGCGACCAGATAACTCCGGTCATCAAAACTCTGCCTCCACAGCAAAAGTTGGTGCTATTTGCTGTTCTTCTAAATGAACGCAATGGACTATCCAACATCGCAACAGGTGAGGTCTACGAGATTTATCGCCAAGCATGCAAGCATTATGGATCAAACAACCTGACACAAAGAAGAGTCACCGACTTACTGTCAAATCTCGACATGTTGGGCCTAATCAATTCAAAAACTGTTAGTCGCGGCAGGTATGGCCGCAGTAAAGAAATCAACAGTTGTATGCCGGAATCGATAGACGCAACGGGAATAATGATTCAAGCAGATGAATCATTGGACAGCGTGAACAATGGAAGTTACCGATTCCAATCTCGCCTGTGAACAAGCCGTGGACCTTAAACGAGGACCGCTGGTCGGCGTGGCCATGGCAGATGATGCTGACACTGGCTCCGAAGGCGGTTTCATTCATTCTTTGTTGAACCCAGGAAGAACGGCTTCGACTTGGTTCTTCGGTCTTGGTTCATGGATTCTCTTACTTGGAATTCTGAATGTACTGGTAGTGGCACACCCTGGTGGAAAGATATCATGGGTCGGTTTCCTTAGCCTTGGAAACCTTGGCGACATATTGATGACCGATACTGCTGGACAAGGATTCCATGTCATCGGCGATGGGTTATTCTTAGGATTAGGACTGATTTTGGTTGGCATTGGAGCCAAAGGCTTGAACAGCGGTGTTGAAGGTGGAATGGCTGCTTGGTTGAAAGGACTGTTCGTCAATGACCTTTGGCCAGCCCTGATGAGTACTGAAGAAGGTGGCTGGAGAAGGACCATTTCATCTTGGTTGCTGGCTATTGGATTCATCTTCTACTTCTACTGGGGTCTTTCCTACAACAACTGGGTCGATCCTGGTACATACGCTGTCTCAGTTGCACTGATTGGTTTCGGATTTGCTTTCTTGGCAATGCCAGAAGAAGACGGTGAGCCTGCGCCTCTAGATTAGGCGTGTCCATTACGTCCGGTTACTGCATCGTACAAGCCAAGGAGTATTCCTTGCCACAATGCAATGCTCCACAAAGTTAGAACAAACGGCAATAGAATCGCGTCCTTGATTCTAGTAACCAAACGACCTCTACCAAGGAAACTGCGCATCAATCCAATCCCTAACAATAGATAGATTCCAAACATCGTCAACAACAACTGTGAGCCTAAGGCGCTCACCTCAAATCTTACTTCGGTGAAGGCGATACGAGCAACCAAAAAAATGGCAGAAAGCAAGAATGGCAATAGAGCCAAGACAAACCAAGATGAGCCGATGAAATCGAAACCTGGGCCTTTCCTCGCAGTTGAGGAATATTTGCGTACAATTCGCATATGAGCCCGTGCATCCCTCTTTCTCTTGTGAAGAAATAGAGACAAACCTTCTTCGGCAACGTGTTGAACCACGGCATCAGGAGTATGAATGATTACTCCTTTGTCAGCACTTAATTTCAATGAAACCTCCATATCTTCGGCATGATACCAAGATGGATTAAATCCTCCAATTCGAAGTAATTCTGATTTGAGAAACATGCTACATGGCCCATTAGCCAGCGTCGTACGTCGAGAGCGTTTGCGGTATTTACTCTCAATCTCTTGGGCTCTAATTCTACTGATGATGGTATCGCCCTCATCGAAAATAACTCGTCCAGTGACACTTACTACATTCTCATCTCCAAGACCCTTGCTCTCAGACACCATGTGCTCTATCCAAGTTGGATGAGGTCTGCAGTCAATATCCGTGATAGCAACCCATTCACCACTCGATTCTTCCAAAGCTGCCTGCCTTGCAGCGGAAAGCCCTAGCGGGTTCTGGTCAATGATGTGAATTGGAACGCCGTGTTTCTTGCCTTCGGGGTCATGCCAATCTTGCAACCTCTTTGAGGTTTCATCAGTTGAACCATCATTAACTGCAATTATCTCCAATGGCCTATACGTCTGATCAACCAAAGTTTGGATGCAACCGTCCACCCAATCTTGACCATCTCTAACAGCGACAGTGACACTTACAAGAAGTGAATCGCTCAATCGATCACCTCGAATGAATCAATCATATCCCTACAACGCGACTTCACTTCTTCATCACTCATCCGAACCACCACGCCCTTTCGGGGTTGGCCATATACCAGTACAGCATTCAATGGTAACAATAAGTGCAATGGAATCGGTGCAAGATCTTCTTCACCATCAACTGAGATGACACAATCAACCTCACTATGCAAGGCTTTTCTGCAGGCCGAAACCAAACTGGAAGAGATAGTCCCTGGTGGATTGCTGCAAGTTATCACTTCGCTCCACGAAGAGAGGTCGACCTTATCTGAATCTGCTAATTCAACTCTTTTGGTCTGCCCATCCACTACCGCGATATTTGGCCTCCTTCCTAACTCGACCATCGTCTGAACACAAACATCGCCCACTGCCACAATAAAGGCATCTTCTGACACCTCCTCAAGGAACCTATACATCGCCACCTCAGGTGAATCTTCAGGACCTTCGTACAGAACACCCATGGGCTGCTTCAATGATTCGTCGAGATGTTCAGGCATAGCAAGACTAACTGTAGATTCTGGCAACCACGGTTCTCCATCTCTATCGATTAGCCCTGCCCTGATTCTAGTACTGCTGATAATCCCTCCAATGCCATCATTCAGGTGTTCGGCTTGAATAATCTCCAATGGACTAAGTCCATTCTCTTGCCTAATCGAATTTATTCTCTCGCAATTCTCTCGGGTTTCAATCGTGCAGATAATAGCGTCGCAATCCTCTCTGACCGGGGCTGGACCAAGTTGATCTCTTAGGATATGAACGCTGATTCTATTGCCGTGATTCAACTCGGCCCAATCCGTTAATTCCTCTATTCGCTCCTCCAAAGGTAGGACCAAAGGTGATTTGGAAGTGGACATCAAATCATCAGATACCCAGACCTCAACATACTCGGCATTACTCGCTGCTAATTGCAGAAGATGCTTGTGTCCTGCGTGAAACCTGTCAAAGGTACCGCCAACCAGACAGCGGGAGAATCTTCTCTCCATTGGTACATTGCGCCGGTTGGGAGCGAATAGGAGTTACCTTCGAAAGAATGTGCCCCAGCGTGTAACAGCCCTCCTCACTGTCTCCTCAGGGGCATGACCCTCACGCTGGGGCGTCTGTCCGATTGAGGGGTTGTCTTGCCTTCATCCTCTCGTCCGGCAAGGACCCATACTCGATCGGTATCGCCACCCGTTTGCTCCGAGGTTCATTTCCGAAGATCCCCTCGGTCTTCGCGGGTGGCAGACCGCACTCATTGGTACCAGCTCTCATTGCGCCAACCCGGCGAGGGAGGCACTCCAGTCGGTGTTGCTGGTGCGGCAGACTCGCCTGAACCTGCCTCTATTCAATCCTTTGATGGCAACTGGACTTGACTTGGACTCAACAAATCCTCATGAAAACCACTCAAACCAAGACGCAATCTACTCTCAATCAATTCATCACGAGCAAGCGATGTAGGAAGCATCGAGATTGAAGACCATTGCTCGACCGGCCGGACTAACCAACCTGCACAAGGGTGAGTCCTACCACTTCTAGGCGATTCTTCAGAAATCAAATCTTCAATTGACTCGAGTAAATCCAACAATCCCGCCGAACCTTCATCCTCGCTGTTTTCCAAATTCACGAGATAATGTCGCATCAACAGGTGCAGACCCGGCGTCATTCCAAGATGCTCAGCATCTATACCTGGACAATTTACCCTCTCACCCTTTGGCCTCAAACAATATGCTGCCCATGACCTATGAGATTGAAGCAGCCATTCGCGGCCCTCTTCTGATTCTAACTGGGCTGCTAATATGCCTGGAGATAGATGTGCCCACCATTCCCCATCCAAATTATCGGCAATCACTTGCATTTCAAACAACGACGGTGTTCTAATTTGCGCACTCCATTCCGCAAGATTTCCCCACGCCCTCAAGGGATGTTGTTCCTCTAAATTTTGAGATACTTGCAGTACTTCCTTGTTCCAACTCTTCTTGATGAAGCCATTCTTTGAACACCATTCCAATCCACATAATGCTGCAATCACGTCTCCTGTAGGAGATTCTAGCCACGATTTCCAAGCCCAATTGGCCATTCCTTTTCCTAGGTGAGGAATCACCCAAGGAGCAGTTGCCAATACATGCTCAGAACATATTGCCGCTGATTGCGAATCCTTTGAACGCCTCCGCATGTCTATCAGAATATCCGGTTCTTTGATTATCGCCGCCCTCAACAATTCAGAAGCCTGTTTCTTCCACTCAACTGGAGCAGAAATGGAAACATCCACAAGCTCATTCAACGGTACCAACTCGGGGCGCAACAGATCAAACCATACAGAATCTATTGACAAACCAACCCGTTGCCATCTAGCCCATCTGTTCTGATTAGGTGTTGCAATCCAAGCCGCTTCGGGATATCTAGTCTCCACCCGGTTGGCCCAATTCTCATCACCTTCAGGATACAAGGAAGTTGACAATAACATCGCCTCTTCGAGATTTTCTGGTTCTCCATCACTGTTCTGTATATCTGGCAGAGTATCTAGATCAGCCGGACATGTTGGAATGAACCAACCTTCAGGAGGGCGTAGCTTCTCCTCCACATTTTGACTCAATACAAAGGGTATCTCGGATGCTGTATTCAATACCAACCTTGCCATTGGCCAACCCTCTGTATCCTCCTTAACAACAAGAGCTGAAGTTGACAATTCTTCGGGGAGTACCACCAACCTCACGCTATTATCGCAGAGCAACTCCTCAAACAATTGAGAGTTGAATGGTCTATGCGCCGGCCAATTCACAACTAATTGTTTACCACTCTCCATAACTACCCACTGCATTACCGCCTTGAGCGCATTGTCATCCAACTGAGAAACATCCCATTCAACATTAGTATCCATGAAATGATTCTCCTGCCATTCGACATCTTGCCAAGAGTCTCTGAATCTCTGCCAAGTGGTAGAGACACGAGAGCGCCTTCTTCTAGCACGCCATCCGGTCAATGCAGCCTTCTGCACCTGAGTTAGTCGATCTCTCAATTCGGCGGGAGGAAGTCGCGGATGAGCCTCGTGAATCCAACGTTCAAGTATATCCACTGGCAAAGGAGAACTCGATGGACGATCTGACAATACGATTGCGCCATCTCGTGCAGCATTACACAGCATAGTTGCAACATATCTCTCTCTAACAACCGCAAGAACTGGGGCATCCGGCTTAACCAAAGGTGCCTTTGCGTGTACCTCTCCAAGTACCCAATCTCCGGTTCTGATAGAATAAGGCAATTCGGGTGTAACATGCCATTCCTCTTCGCGGAACCAAGATCCTGCGGCTAACGAATCCGTTGAATTTGGCGAAAGCGAACGAGCCCTTACCAATCCTACAGTCATCGGTCTTTGAGACCAACCCTCAATGGTCTCTATGGAAGTTTGTTCCGGCATCCCTATTCTTTCGAGAGTATTCGCATCATACCATCGTAAATCCTTTTCAGTAGGCCAAGCCCAAAATGGATGAGCCCCCACCCCTACATTTCCTGTGGAAGTTGATTCGTCTGAAATTCCCCTTTCAGGAATCAATAATAGGCCCCTCGAAGGGTTCTTCGCGTAAGCCAATAGTAGTGAATCGCCATCTCTCGCGACAATGCAACCTTCCCCTCCAGGAGGTATTCCTGAACGTAACAATGCCCTCAACCTGGCTAATTCATCCGACTCCAATAAGGCATGTCCGGTGGAGGTTAATCTCTGGACTGCACCGCGCGAAGCATCATCCCGATCTGCGGCCACATGGCCCTCGTCACGCAGCTTTTTCAATTCAGCAGAAGCATGTGGGAGACGTAATCCAGTAGCCAAAGCAGCTTCACTCACTTTGCAAGCTCCAACACTCAGGTGTGTCAATAGACGACGACGGTAGTTACTACGGATCTTCGCCGGCACCTCAGGTATCCTCCTGATGAATCGACGGAAAGCAGTAGTTATCAAGTTGACTTAATTTTGTTCATTTATTACTTTTAGTTACGTATTTCCACTGGAAGTGGATTAATTTCTACACTTGGTCCCGGATTAGAGGTCAAATACATGTCAATCAAGGTCAGTAAGTGTAACCCTACTTCCGTTTCGAGGCAGAACGGTTATATCAGTCACAGCGGTCCTACAGCCCAGCGGGTCCCGGCCAAGTGTTGAGACCTGTCAAAATGACTGAGGTGGAAAAATGAAAACAGTACGAATAAGAGAGAAAATCAAGAAGTTTCTAGCAGAGAGGCCCCGCAACACTGCGGAGATCCTTGAACACATCAATACCACCATGCGTCACGGCACCACCAGCCAGCAGTTGGGCAACGTTTTGTCCAAAGACAAGGACATAGTCAAAGTAGGATACATCAAGAGGAGCGGAATCCTCTCGGGCGGATACGACATATGCGAGTGGGCAACAAGGAACTGGGTTTCAGACAACTGTCCCGACTGGACCGATGGCCAACCCATCATCCTGAACAACGATGCCAAGTTGGATGAGAACAACAATCCTTCATTCAGTTGAATATTCATCCTTGGTATATTGCCAGAGCCTCATCGACTGAGGCGCCGCCACAAATAATTGCGTGGCAAGCAGCAGCCATGCGCACTCCTTCCTCAGTACTCTTTTGGTGGATATTTCTCCCAGTAGCTGCACCTCTTGCTCCAGAGATGTTGACCTGCTCCCAAAGGCGAGTAAGGAAATCCTTGGCAGGTAGACTTCCACCTCCAGAACAGATAATCCCAGTGCGGCCTGCAGCCTCAACTGCTATCGCAAGACTTTCTGGA